>CAYTLS010000216.1:0-4985 GCA_964438745.1 uncultured bacterium | reverse complement strand
CAATAATTCAAACAGATAAAAAACCGGTCACCAAACAGGGCATTAATAACCGGTTGTAACCCCATTTCCGGGGGGATTAAAATGTTACAAAAAAATGAATTAAGTCCCTTATTATTGCTGTTTTGCTAATGATTATTTTTATTTGTAATTACCAAAGTGAAAACATAAATTACGCATTGTTATTTTTCAACTTAATTAAAGAGAAACGATGTCACAATTCGGAAAAATTTTGGTAATCTTCGGATTTGTATTAATTGTTACGGGAATCCTGGTCAGTTTCGGCAGAAATATACCCTTTTTGCAGAAACTGGGACATTTGCCCGGTGACATCATCATAAAAAAAGACAACTTTGTGCTGTATTTTCCCTGGGTGACTTGTGGACTGATCAGTTTGTTTGTCTATGTAATAATGAAAATCTTTCGACGCTAGGAGGATCAACGAGTGATAAAGAAAGTACCGACCAAAGTAGATTTTATCAAACTTGAACACGAAATGCTGGATATGTGGGAAAAGGAAGACATATTCAACAAATTACGTAAAAAAAATGCTAACGCCCCCAAATGGCGGTTTATCGACGGCCCTATTACAGCTAACAATCCAATGGGAGTTCATCACGCCTGGGGACGCTCGCTGAAAGATATATTTCACCGCTATAAAGCGATGAATGGATATCAGACCCGCTATCAGAATGGTTTTGACTGCCAGGGATTGTGGGTGGAAGTTGAAGTAGAAAAAGAACTGGGATTCAAATCCAAAACCGATATTGAAGAATACGGCATTGAAAAATTCGTCCAGAAATGTAAAGACAGGGTCATAAAATTTTCCGATATTCAGTCCGAACAGTCCAAACGCCTGGGATACTGGATGGACTGGGACAATTCTTATTACACCATGTCGGAAGAAAACAACTATACCATCTGGCAATTTCTGAAAAAATGTCATAAAAAAGGCTGGATATTCAAAGGCCACGATGTCATGCCCTGGTGTCCGAAATGCGGCGCCGCCCTATCCGAACACGAAATCGCCACTGAGGGGTACAAGGAAATGACCCATACCTCTATCACTGCGAAATTCCCCCTGAAAGAGAAAGACAATGAATATCTGCTGGTATGGACAACCACCCCCTGGACGCTAACTTCAAATACTGCTGCGGCTGTTCATCCTGAAGAAAATTATATTAAAGTAAAACAAAACGACAATATTTATTACCTGATTGAAGGCCGTAAAGAAATTCTCAAGGGCAAAGGTAAATATGAAATTTTGGAAACTCTGAAAGGCAAAGATATGCTGGGATGGGAATTTCATGGCCCTTTTGATGAATTACCGAAACAGCAGGGAGTTGTGCATAAAATCATTCCCTGGGAAGATGTTACAGATACCGAAGGCACCGGAATCGTCCACATCGCTCCCGGTTGTGGTAAAGAAGATCACCAGTTGGGAAAAGAGCATAACCTGACGACAATTGCCCCCATAGACCAATTCGGCAATTACCTGGAAGGTTTCGACTGGCTCTCGGGTAGAAATGTAGACGATGTGGTTGAAGATATATTGCAAAATCTGCGGGAAAAAGAATACAATTATAGTTATGATCCCTACACTCACAGATATCCCATCTGCTGGCGGCACGGCACACCACTGGTTTTCCGTCTGGTGGATGAATGGTTTATTTCGATGGATGAAGTTCGTCATGATATTATGGAAGTGACCAAACAGATCACCTGGATGCCCTCTTACGGACTGGACCGGGAACTGGACTGGCTGCGCAATATGCATGACTGGATGATCTCCAAGAAACGCTTCTGGGGCCTGGCTTTACCGATCTATGAATGTGACTGCGGCAATATTGAAGTCCTGGGCAGCCGGGAAGAACTACAGGAAAGAGCTGTGGAAGGCTGGGAAGAATTTGATGGCCACACCCCTCACAAACCTTATATTGACAAGGTCAAAATCGCCTGTGCAAAGTGTGGTGGAAAAGTCAGCCGTGTAGAAGACGTTGGCAACCCCTGGTTAGACGCCGGCATCGTCCCGTATTCTACAATAAAATACAGAACAGATAAGGAGTACTGGAAAGAATGGTTTCCGGCTGAATTTATTACAGAATCTTTGCCCGGACAGTTTCGCAACTGGTTTTATGTGTTACTGGCCATGAGTACAGTAATGGAAAACAAACCGCCTTTTGAACGAATATTGGGCCACGCGCTGGTCAAAGATGAACATGGTGATGATATGCACAAAAGCGCCGGCAATGCCATCTGGTTTGATGACGCTGCCGAAAAAATGGGTGTAGATGTGATGCGCTGGATGTATGCCAATCACAATCCTTACAATAATCTCAACTTTGGCTATTCCATGGCCACAGAAACCCGGAAGCAGCTGATCACTCTTTGGAATTCCTACTCCTTTTTTGCCACATACGCCGCACTCGATGGTTTTGATCCGGAGAAACATAAAGTCAATAAAGATGATTTGGCGGAACTGGACCGCTGGCTATTGGCGACTCTGAACAAACTGATCAAGGAAACCCGTGCGGAATACGACGAATACCGCGCTGATAAAGCGATGAAGCTGATCGATGTATTTATCGAAGACCTGTCCAACTGGTATATTCGCCGCAGCCGCAGAAGATTTTGGAAATCCGATGATGACAAAAATAAATGGGCGGCATATCAAACGCTTTATACAGCACTGAAATCATTGATTCAATTGTTGGCGCCGGTGATACCATTTATCACTGACTATATTTATCAAAATCTTGTCTGCAATGTGGAACCTGATGCGCCCCGCAGTATCCATCTCACTGATTTCCCAAAAATCAATGAAGAATACATTGATGAAGAGCTGATCAACAAGATCAATATGGTCATCAAACTGACCGGTTTGGGACGCGCCGCCAGAAATCAGGCCAACCTGAAGGTTCGTCAGCCCCTGGCCGAATTATTGATCAAGGTGCCTGCTGATCAGGATTCTGATATACTTAAAACTCTGGAAGATCAATTCAAAGAAGAATTGAATGTAAAATCTGTCCGCATCCTTGAAAATGAGAATGAAATTGTAGACTTTAGTGTTAAGCCCAATTTTGTTTCTCTGAAAGAAAAATTCGCCAAAGAAATGGGGCAGATTATTGGCATGTTGAAAAAAATGGATTCCGCGGATATCATGGCAAAATTGTCCGATAATGGCTGCCTGAAATTATCCCTGAAATCCGGTGATGTTGAGTTGGAAAAATCTGATCTGATCATTGAAAAATCCGGTAAAGAAGGTTATTCAGTTGTCACGGAATATGATTATATGGCCGCGGTCACTACAGAGTTAACACCGGCGCTGGAAAAAGAAGGCCTGGTCCGTGATTTTATTCGCCAGATTCAAACATTGCGAAAAGATGCCGAATATAAAGTGGAAGACCGGATCAAAGTCTCTGTTGACGCATATGACAAATTGAAAGAAGCCGTTCAGGAATTTGAGGATTATTTTACCTCCGAAACCCTGACGAATGACATATCTTATGAATTTGTCGAAGGAGAGACAAATAGTGAAATTAAAATCGATGGCAACATGATAAAAGTTTCCATCACAAAAGTATGAAAGCCAAACGTATTTGGAGAAGAAAATGGCAAGCAAGAAAAAGAACTACAATGACGAAGATATTAAATATTTTAAAGACCTGATCGAGAAAATGCGAAAAGAAACGATCTCAGAAATCGGAAGACTGGAAAACAATATAACCGGAAAAAATAACAATGGCGGAGAAATGGAATCGTCCTATTCCTTTCATATGGCCGATGCCGGCACAGACTCAATGGAACGGGAGAAAGATTTTCTCTGGCTTTCGCGAGCAAAAAAATACCTGGGCCATCTCAACAATGCTCTGGACAGAATCAGCCGTAAGGTCTATGGTGTCTGTATTGATTGCGGTGAACTGATTCCCAAGGAACGCCTGGAAGAGGTTCCCCATACACAACATTGTGCAAAATGTAAAAATAAACCAAAATAAATAATTAACCGGCTGTTCTTATCACAAGAACAGCCCTTTATTTTCCTGTCCGGCTTTAACAAAAAATCCTTTCTCCAATACTTATAGTTGAAAATCTATTCTATATTGCTGATATTTATAATATTAAGTATCCGGAGAAAAAAATGAAGCAAAAAGTCAAAAACTATCTGACGATTATGAACCTGGAGATGGATGATCTGGAGGAAGATATCAATTATCTTATCCAACAGGTGCAAAAGAAAAAAGGGGACGGCACCTTGACAAAATATGTGTTTCTCGAAAATCAGGCAATATTGAAAAATGAGATCCATGCCCTGGAATGCTTCAAAAAAATCATCAAAAAAATTGATCCTGATAATTTCCGCAGCATTGACGCGCTTATCAACTATTTATGTCATGAATTCAAAAAGGTCGTCGATGCCAACGGTTATGCCGAAGCTATTCTGATCTTCACCGACCGTAAAATGCAAAAGGTCAAAAACTACATAGTTTCCTGACCCTCAACATCTTTTCCAAAAACTCTTACCACAAGAATTATCAATACAAAAGCAGCCAGCAAGACAAGAATATTATAAATTCCCAGGCCAACAAATAAATATCCCATTACAATTGAGAATAAGCCGGCAACCAATGCGTAGGGTAATTGCGTACGCACATGATCGATATGATCGCTGGCAGAGGCCATGGAACTCAGAATAGTCGTATCGGAAATCGGTGAACAGTGGTCACCAAAAGTCGCACCGGCCAGAATAGCTGCAAAACTGCCTAAAAATATTGGGTCATTGACATCGTTGCCGGTAATCTTCAGGGCAATGGGAATGATCAGTGGCACAAGAATCGACATCGTCCCCCAACTGGTGCCAGTAGAAAAACTGATCAGACCGGCCAGCACAAAGGTAATTATGGGAAGAATTATCGCGTTGACATGATCCCCTAGATGGTGGATCAGATATTCAGCCGGATCATCGATATATTCATGGCCTTTCCCACCCT
>CAYTLS010000215.1:0-4988 GCA_964438745.1 uncultured bacterium | reverse complement strand
CTAATTAATCTGTCATTGCGAGGAACAAAGCAATCTCGAACTCCCATTGCAAAAATCCCTTTCCTAATATTTTCATAATTAGTGATCATCCACTTAATCAGCGGGTTAATCTTTCCATTACCATTTCAATTTTCTCATGGTCCTTGATTCCAGGCGCTACTTCCACACCGGAATTGATATCCAGCACATCAGGCTTATAATCCAGTGCTTTCGCCACATTATCAGGAGTTAAGCCACCAGCGAGAAACAGATTGTTGTGGGTAATATCTTTAATATTTCGCCAGTTAAAGATTTTTCCCGTACCACCGCGGGCCTCTTTTGAGTAGGTGTCCAGCAATACGCAGGCTGCTTTGCAACGATTGATGTGGTCAATCTGAAACTGGTTCATCTGATTTTCTACCCGAAAGGCTTTGATCGTTTTGTCACCAATATCAGAAAAGTAGGATTCATCTTCCTCGCCATGGAGTTGGACTAAATCCAGTGAGCAGTCTTTCATTATTTCCAGCAAATTATTTTTATCTTCATTGACGAAAACGCCGATGAATGTTGTGTGCTGATTTTGTGTTTTCAGGTGATCTATCATTTTTTGTGCAGCAGTGGGAGAGATGTAGCGGCTGGATTTTTCATAGAAAATAAATCCCAGGTAATCGACGCCCTGATCAATGCAGAACCGGGCATCTTCCAACCGGGTAATGCCACAAATTTTTACTTTAGGCTGGTATAGTTTATAAATCTGAGATGCAATATCAGACTCCTTCATGATAGATGTACCCACCAACATTGCATCAGCGTAAGGCCTTACTTTTTCGACATCGGATTTTCTGTGTATTCCTGATTCTGTGACAATTACATCGCATTTGGATTTTAATAGCCGGGATAATTCAATTGTTGTTTCCAGTGAAAGGGAAAAGTCCTTTAGATTGCGGTTATTAATGCCCGCGATCTCGACATTTTCAGGCAGTTTAGCAATTTCTTCAGCATTGTGAATCTCTACCAGGCAGTCCATTTTTAAGGATTTGGCAATTGTGATGAAATTTTCCATCTGACTTGTTGATAGGAGGGAGGCGATCAACAAAATGGCATCAGCGCCGAAATAGCGCGCTTCATAGATTTGGTATTCATCGACGATAAAATCTTTACGCAGAACCGGTTTAGTGATAATTTTCGATATTTCCTGTAATTCTTCAACTTTTCCACCAAAATATTTGTAATCTGTCAGAAAGGAAATGGCATTCACCAGTGGATGATTTTCATAGATTGTGGCAATTTCTGTGATATTCGACTCCGGCCGAATCAGTCCTTTGGATGGTGATTTTCGTTTGATCTCAGCGATGAGATTGATACTCCGGCCTTTTGTCAGCGCCTCTTTGAAATTCTTGCGTGAAGGGGTAATCTTATGGCGGAAATTTTCCAGGGGAAATTCCAGCTTGCGGATTTTTAGTTCATTTTTTGTATTCTGTACAATTTCGTTCAAGATCATTTTTATGATAACTCCTTGATTTGCTGTAGTTTCGCCAGAACTTTACCGGAATCCAGCAGATTTCCCGCTTTTACTAAACCATCTTCAATCGATTCTACAGCATTGCAGACTTTTAATCCAAAAGCTGCGTTCAACACCACAATATCCCGTTTTGGACCGGGTTTGCCGCGTAGAATGTCCATGGCTATGCGCAGATTGTCCTGAATTTCACCGCCTTTGATATCTTCGATAGTTGCCCGCGGAAGGCCGAACTGCTCCGGTGTCACAAAATAGGTGTCAACGGCGCCATTATTTAACTCAGATATTTTTGTTTTTCCAATGGTTGAAACTTCATCAAGATTGCCGTCGCCGTGTACCACCATAGCGCGGTTGACTCCGAGATTGCCCAGCACCTTAGCGATTGTTTCTGTCAGTCGAGGATCAAAAACGCCCATTAGTTGATAATTTGCATCCGCCGGATTGGTCAATGGTCCAAGAATATTGAAAACCGTGCGTACACCCAGATCACGACGTGGCTGAATGGCATATTTCATGGCTTTGTGTAAAAAGGGCGCGAAGAGAAATCCAAAATCTGTCTGTGTAATAGAATCGGAAACCCTATTTATATCCGAGATTAATTTCAACCCTAAATTTTCCAAAATATCAGCGCTGCCGCATTTGGAGGTTGCGCCGCGATTGCCATGCTTAGCTACTTTGATACCGGCGGCTGCCATGATCAGCGCCACCAGGGTAGAAACATTAAACACACCGGAACCAGTGCCGCCGGTGCCACAGCAATCAAAAATAATTTCACCCTTTGTACGCCCTACTGAAATTTTTGTGGCTTTTTCCCGCATAGCCCGGGCAAAACCGGTGATCTCGTCAACCATTTCGCCTTTGGCCGCCAGGGCTACCAGAATACCGGAGATTTGGTTTTCCGTAAATTCTCCTGACATGATTTGCGACATCAGTAGTTCCGCTTCCTGCTGCGTCAGGTGTTCACCATTAATTATTCTATCCAACATGGTCTATTCTCCTCAATAAATTGTTAATCAATGCACTACCGCTGGCGGTTAAAATACTTTCAGGATGAAATTGCACACCGCTCAGCTGATATTGTTTATGGTAAATGGCCATGGGAATGGTTTCATACCAGGCCGCTACTTCGAAATCTTCCGGCACTTGGGAAGCAAACAGGGAGTGATAGCGCCCCACATGAATCGGATTGGGTAATTGCTGAAAAATATTTTGGTTATTATGCTTGATAATACTGGATTTGCCATGCACGGTTTCATGACAAACCGACACCACACCGCCAAAGGCTTCCACAATACATTGAAATCCCAGGCAAACACCAAAGATCGGAATTTGCTGATAATATGTTTTGATTAAATCCATACAAATACCGGCATTTTTCGGATTGGACGGGCCGGGACTGATGACGATCAATTTATAATCATTTTTTGCAATGATTTCGTCCATTTGTTCCATGGCAATATTATTCCGGTAAATGGATACATCGCAATCCAGTTTTTCCAGTTCATCCACGAGATTATAGGTAAAGGAATCAAAATTATCGATCATGAGTACTTTCATTTTTCCACTCCTTTTGTCAACGCCAGAATACAGGCTTTGGATTTGCTGATGGTTTCTTCCCATTCCTTTTCCGGAACGGAATCATGGACAATGCCGGCGCCCACTTTAATGTAAGCGTGGCCGTTTTTGAAGCGCATGGCGCGAATGATGATGCAGGAGTCAAAGTTACCATCCGGTGTAAAATAGCCGATGGAACCGCCATAATAACCGCGTTTTCCTGTCTCATATTTGCGCAACAACTTCATTGCTTCAATTTTTGGTGCGCCGGTTAAGGTACCCATATTCATCGAAGCGATGTAGGCGTGCAGAGCGTCAAATTCTTCCCTTAAAGTGCCGCTGACATTGGAGACCAGGTGCTGGACATGGGAGTATTTCTCGATGATAAAGGGCTCATCTACATAGCGACTGCCTTTTTCACAGACTCTGGCAACATCATTCCGCGCCAGGTCTATTAGCATGGTGTGTTCCGCCTGTTCTTTGGGATCCAGTTTCAGTTCCAACTCATACTTGGAATCAAGATCAGGATCGATTTTGCCATTGATCATGCCACGGGGTTTGGTGCCGGCGATAGGACGAATTTCCAGGGTTTTCCGGTCATCACCTTCCACGCGAATAAACATCTCCGGGCTGGAGCCCAGCAGGCATCCGTCACTGGAGTTGAAGTAAAACATATAGGGGCCGGGATTGATCTCACGGAGATTTTTGTACGCCTTAAACCGGGGAATTTGCGTATCAGCCACGATTGTCCGGCATAATACCGCCTGAAAAATATCACCATGAGTAATATGGTCTTTTAGTTGTTCCACTTTTTTCATAAAGGTGTCTTTTTCCGTGTCAGTGATAAAATCAATATCATGGCTGGCCTGCTTGTATTCGTCAGGAAAATCGAGAGTTTCACACTCATTCAGGCATTCCTGGTAGAGATTGATTTTTTTGATACAATCAATATAAATATCATCCCGGCTGCGCTCGGTGATCAGGGCGTTTGCCACAATTTTGATCTCATTGGTCATGTGGTCGAGAATGAAGAAATTATCCACATAGATCATTTCATAATCAGGATCACCGATGATGTCAGTTTTGTAGGTGGGCAATTCCTCAAACTGGTCGATCATGTCATAACTGATGGCGCCGAATAATCCGCCCGTAGGATTGACATCAATTGAGGTTGGTTTGAATTTACTATTGATAACCCGCAGAATATCAAAATGGGTTTTGGTTTTAAGGCGTTCCCGTTCATCGGTCATTTCCATATTGGGAATTAGTGTGCCACTGATTTTTTCCTCATTAATAACGAGATCATCGCAAAAATCCAGGTCTTTTTCTATCTCACGGAGAAAATATTTTCCGTTCTCATTAAGCGCCTTGATGACGAAATTTTCGCCGCGGCCTTTGATCTTTAGGCAAGGATTGATAGCGCCGATGCTTTTTTCACCGTATTTGGAAATGGTGTTGGCGGATTCCAGTAGAATGCAATTTTGCAGTTCACCAAAATTTGTCAACTGTCCAAAAAAGAGGACCGGATCGATGGTGATCTGTTGACGCTTGATCATGGACACCAGGTCGCCTTTGTTGGCATTCTTAATTTTTTGAAAATCTTCCATAAATTCTCCTTGGTGTAAATACAAAAAAGCCGCTGAACCCTTGCGGGTCAGCGGCTTTTAATGTTTATGATTTAATTTAAGTATTTAGTTTAAGCAAAGCAGGACCGATAGGGTTGCGGTATATGATATACGCCAGGTCCACCACCAGTTGTTTAAATTAAGATTGATATTTTTTGCTTTGTTTAACATGCTTTAAATTTATAATTGATTTTTAATTTACAAAATGATTTTTTTGTAAAGTTAAAATTTTTATCCACTTGTCGACGATGAATTTTTTGTAGAGCGATTATCCGAATCGCTTTTCAAATAGCCCGGTAGGGATATTTGAA
>CAYTLS010000214.1:0-4995 GCA_964438745.1 uncultured bacterium | reverse complement strand
GAGATAGTTCTGTTCCCCGGTTGAACACATCTTCCATCTCCCGGTAGATCTCGTAAAACCGGTTGTCCGCCGGGTCAAAATAAGTCTTGTTTACCATATTGTAAACATTGTTATATAGCTCTTGTCGTATTCCAAAACCGGTTCTGATGCTAAGATTAGCTTTGGGAGAATTTAACAGGCGGTAATTGATACCCACTCCTTCTTTCAGGATCAATGGAAAGCCACTTGCCGTTGTTTTGACCTCTTTTACATCCAAAGCTCTTTCAATTTCTTCTCCATCGTGATTCTCTTTTATAAAATTAAATCTGCTTGTGGAATACTTATATCCCGGAAAAAAATGAGAACTGATGTCAAATCGCCCATAAAGCCCAAGTTTTTTTAACAAGAACAAGACATAGGTGTTTTTCAAGTCAAACTCATCTGCTGACAGGCGCAAATCTACATCAGTACTTTTTGTGAATCCCAACTCCATCAGATTTCGCATATAATAGTAGTGGGGCATATTATTATAGGTGATTCTGTTTTCAAATTGAGACGTCACAACTGTGGTTGTAAAATATTCATCGGCTTCATTTTCATTGCTGGAATTCATATTGAAGTTTCCATGCAAGGCGCTGAAGACCCTCCAGTTGCCTGCGATCATATCGCCCTTTTGTCCTTCCAAAACCCCACCACCGATCAGGTGGGTTGGATTATCATTGTTATCGACACCGACAACCAGACTCAGTTTTTCCAGTTTCCCTTTTTGCAGGTAAATGGTTGTAAAATCCCTGTATGTATTAAAAGGTTCATTGTTAATAGTGATCTTGTATAATCCCGGTTTTAGTATCCAAACCTTGGGCTGCTCTCCTAACTCTTTTTTCACCGGGTAATGGGTGCCATAGCTCTCTCCAGTGACAGCGTCAAATACTTCATATCGAACCTGCCGGTAGTTTCGCTGTTCATCCAATACTTCTACCACCAGACACGACCAGTCCGGTTCGATTTGAGTGCTGTACATGGGTTTGATTTCCACATTTCTTTTTTCCATTTTTTGCAATTCCGAGCCTGAGCCGTATACCAGGTCATAAGTTCCCTTTTTCAAAGCGGTTTCTTCACCCGGCTGGGCAAAGAAAACCTCATCTTTCTGGTTAATTATTTTAAACTGTGGTTCATTATCTGATTTTGACAACGCCGGTATTAAAAGTTTCCCTGTCTGTACACCTGTTGTATCAGGCACTTCTTCCGGGTCGGATTCTTGGGTGTCCGGTGGACTCTTCTCCGTAACTTTTCCAAGAAAATGGTCCTGTACTTTGACTGAAAAACGGTCAGCCTCCTCCAGAATCAGGTCATTTGCTTTTTGGACGAAACTTTCCATGGATTCATTGAACAATCGTTCTTCACGATTTGCGACATGCCGAACAAGAAATTCTTCATCTCCTGAACGGGTCAGGTTAATTTCCATCCTTAAATGTACTTCATTAATATTGTCCGCTTTAACGAGTTCAATATTATTTATTGATGAATTGATTTCGTAATCCGGCCTGACATCCCGGAAAGAGCGCTGCACCTGGTTAAAAATATTATAAGCTGACACTCGTTTGGCTATCAAGTCAGCAACCCCATCAGAGAGATCGGTGGCCCACAGGTTATTGTCGGAATAGGTGATTTTCGGACCAAAGTGCCGAATAACAATTTTTTTGCGGTTATAGGTCCTTGATATTTGAGTGTCGTACACAATGGCCGAAACATTAAAGGTTTCGTCTTGTTTTATCTCAGTTTGTTCCGAATGGTCAAAATATTGGAGAATATAATAATTTGTGGGTAACGTGCTTCGGTAAAAGCAATTCATAAAACTTAACATCAATACCAATAATAATAAGTTTAATTTTTTCATCTATGGCCCCGCCTGTTTTTTAACATTCTACCGGATTAATGCGGAAGGATTTTCATTGATCTGTCTTGAAAATTCCCGCAAATATTCAACTGTTTCTTCAACCTCCTCTAACATATTCAAAAAATCATCCCGCCCCTTCAGTACTGTCAGATCGATGTGTGTAAAAGTATCATTCACCTGTTTGATTGCAATATTTAAATTATTGATCGAATTAACGATATCATGGTTTATTAATTTTTTTATTTCTGCCTGTCGGATACTGTCCGTCAATGCTTCCGTATTGGCCAAAATGTTGTCAATTTTATCAGACATCAGTACATCGTTGATCCTGTTCACTGCCAGGTCAGTAGCAGTCAGCAGATCCTTCATTTTCGCACTTGCTGTATCGGCATTGGCCACAAGTGATCTTACTGAGACGGCATTCTCTTCAACAATCTGATTTAAATTTCCCAGCAAATTATCCGTGGAAACCAGGATACCTGCAATTTTTTCTCGATTGGACTGATTTGTCAAATGATTTAGATTATTGATCAGCAACTCACTTTTTTCGGCAATGACTTCTGCTTTTCCCGTAATATCACTGATCATACTCTGCCCTGATTCAATCTCACTGCCAGGCTCCAAAATTGCCGCGCCATCAGAACCGCCTGTAATTTCGATTTGCTTTAAGCCGGTGATCCCCACACTTGTCAGGGCGGCCTCAACATCTTCCCGAATTGGTGTACCGGCCTTGACACTGATCTCAACCACAACATCATTTAAATTATCTTTGTTAAATTTAATATCTTCCACTCTACCGATGGTAATTCCATAATATTTCACTGCACTTCCCAGCTGTAATCCATTCACAGAAGTGTTGTTATAAGTAAAGTAATAATAGTCCCTCTTCCTGAACAAAGTCTTGCCAATAACTAAAAAAAGGAAACCAACTAACAGAAAAGTAGATAGAAAAAAGAATATTCCAGCCCTGATCTTTTGCGCTCTGCTTATCATTTACATCTCCATTATTATCATATCGGTATTTTATTAATTTATAGCATTAAAGATAAAAGTAAAAAGAATATTTATGAATATAAAGAGGGGGCACTTTCGAGTATTATAGTCCACTCTACTTCTTTCAAATGGTCATAAGACCTTTGAAATGGTGTTCTTGAGTATAGATTCTGGTTTGAATCAAAAGAAACTGTCCCTTCATTTTTTCTTGATAACAAAAGAAAAAAATCAGTGTATTTATGTATTAATCCGTTTACAATTTAATGACCCACTGCATTTCATTTAGATCCTTTCTTCCTTAGAGATTCTCTATTGCCGTTAATAAATTCCTGCGAAAACGATCAAATTTTAGCCTTTTGAAAACATTCTTTTTGAATAACTGACTAAATTCTTCCTGTGTTAATTCTTTCCACTCCTGTGGAGATCGTTCTAAAAGTTTAATTCTATTGAAATAACTCTCATCTGTAGTGGTGTGTGCCCATTTTTTATTCCAGGGGCAAGCATCCAAACAAATATCACACCCGTAAAGCCAATCCTGCAGCCAGGCGGCTTCCTGTTTTGTAAAGTCATCTTTTTTTTCAATGCTAAAATAAGAAATACACTTATTCGCATTCAACACACAGGGTTTTTCCAATGCTCCTGTCGGGCAGGCATTTAAACAATTTTCGCAGGTGCCGCATTGGGGCGTTACTTTATTCCGTTGCCCTTCTATTTCCCGATTCAAAATGATTAATCCCAGAAACACATAAGATCCGTATCCCGGCACAATAATCAGGCTATTTTTTCCCATCCAGCCGAGTCCCGACTCTATACCATAAGCTTTTTCCAGAATTGGACCTGTGTCAACATATACGCGTCCATTTATTTCATTATCAAATTTTTTAAATTTTTCCAGTACATGCTTGAGTTTTTTTTGTAGCACCTTATGATAATCATCACCCCAGGCATATCTTGAAATTTTTAAAGCCTTCGGTTGTCTTTCCTTATCTAAATAATAATTATCAGCAACAACAATAACAGATTTCGCCCAGGGAAATTTTTCATCAACACCTCTACGTTGACCAATATTGCGCTCCATCCAATCCATTTTTGCATTAAAGTTATTTTTAATCCATTTTTTATATCTTTCAATATAAATGCTAGATAAACTCGGCAGTGCAACTGAATAAGCAGCTATATCTTCACACTTAACAAACTTATTAACAATTGATGTTGATAACTTTTTCATAAGTCCCTGTTTGAAACCACCTTTCCCGTTGATTATCAATATGTTTGGGTATATTGTTCATATTTTATCTATTTATAACCTATTGATTTTACAAACCTTAACAAGCTCGTCCAACTTTCTTTTCATATTTTATAAACAATACTTAATTGTTTTTATTCATAGGCTTCTTGTATGTTAACAAGTATTAATTATTTTTGTTTTTTCATACCACTCAAACAATCATTAAATTACACTGTTAACTTATAAATAAAACAATAAAGATTTATGAAAAAAAACATTCTATTTATTTGCACAGGCAATTCTGTTCGTAGTCAAATGGCTCACGGACTTTTTAACCATTTGACGAATGAAAACCATAATGTTTTCTCTGCCGGCATTACTCCAGCCGGAGTCCATCCGCTCACCCAGAAGGTCATGGCTGATATCGGAATAGACATGACTAGTCACTCCTCAAACCATGTGGATGAAATGTTGTCTATAGAATTTGATTATGTGGTCGTACTTTGCGAAGTCGCGTTTCTCAGTATACCAGAGTTCAAAGGTAATTATAAATTGTTAAAGTGGTTTATTGACGATCCCATCAGAATTCGGGGTTCGAAAGAGAGAAAACTTCAGGGCTTTACAATGACACGAGATATTGTTAAACGAAAAGTTCAGAAGTTTATTGATGAAGAGAATCTTGGTAGCTAAATTTCTATTAAACTACGCCTCAATTTGTAGAACGAATTTCCATATTCGTTTTTGATTTTGACTGGCCTGCCCGAAATGCTATAGCAGGCGGGTAATGAAAAATCAATATCTTCGAATGATCGATTTTTCCATAATCTGTTAGTTTACAACTCAGAAAATATTCAAATTTTCCTGCCGGATAAATTTGAAAAGCAAGTCAGATACTTGC
>CAYTLS010000213.1:0-5005 GCA_964438745.1 uncultured bacterium | reverse complement strand
CCTCTTGTTTGAAATTATGCCATTCCATTTCAGCGTTTTTCAAAACACCGTCATTGATTTCTTCCAGAATATGAAATTCATCGAATATAATCGTTATTTTACGTTTTCTGGAAATTGCGAGGATAAAAGAGAAAAAATCATTGAGATTGTTGATATTGCTGATGATTGGAATATTATAGGTTTCTTCTACAATAGCCATAAATTCTTTGCAAAGCAGCTTTTCTGCTTTTTTGGTGACTTTGAGGTAGCAAGTGTTCAGGTCTTTGGTCGCTTCCAGGGCCAGGGCTGTTTTACCAACGCCTTCACTGCCGCGGATGAGTGTTTTTTTGACACCCTCAGTATCTAAATTTTTGTATGTTTCCTGAATCTTTTTAATTTCTTGTAAACGGGAAATAAATTTCATGTTTAATTACTCCTCTTAACCCATACAGAATATAAATATTCCACCGGGGAATTTATAAGGAAAATTGAGGGGATTTCTCAGATCAGTCCTTTTTCTTTTAAACTTTTGTATTCTCTGGGGTATAATTCTCTAATACAATCAGGGCATAAGCCATGACTGATCTGACTGTCCGTATGATGATAAATATAGTTATCAAAATCAAGCCACTTGTTGGTATTATCATCCTGAACTTTTTTGCAATTTGAGCAGATCGGCAGAATTGCTTTTAGTTGTTTATTTTCCCGGACCTTTTCATTCAGTTGCTTAACAGTTGACTTCAATTCCTTCCGGTATCGTAATAAATCCAGGGTGTTTTTGATCAATCCCTTTAATTCATAGGAGGCAAAAGGTTTATGGACAAAAGCGGTTACACCAAGTTGATAACAGGCGCGTACCGATTGCTCAGTACCATGGCCGGACAAAACAATAATGGAACTATCATCAGATTGTTTATGGTTCAATTTTTTTAGCACCTCTATGCCATCCATGATTGGCATCTGAATATCCAGTAAAACCAGGTCCGGGTTAACCTCACTGATTTTATTTAATCCAATTTTTCCGTTTTCTGCAAAATAGAGGTGATATTTTTCTCTGCGTAGAATTCTTCTGGCTGAATCGCGGGAACTTTTTTCATCGTCAATGATTAAAATTTTTTGTTTTTCCATAGACCCCTGCTGGATTAAAATCAATTACCTGTAACATTTGACTCTCGCGCATTTAATATCAAATTTTGCGCCAAACAATTTGTTACTTTTTAATGAGATTGATTGGATTTTTGACAAATTTACTAAAGAACCCCGCCAAATTTTGGGATAATCTTTTTATAATTAATATTTGTTGCTAACTTTTCAGATGTGAAAAAATAAAACCGGGTAAAGAAAATGACACAAAATAACTTTAAGGATATATCCCCTTACACTGATGAAGACGTCAAAAGAGTTCTGCCAAAAATGGTTAAAGAACCGGCCTTTTTAAAATTAGTTCAAAGCATTAATCCCAAAATAACTCAGGAGATGTTACTGGCTCAGATAGATCATGTGGACACAATTCTAGGCTTTCAAAAGCAATTTATTACCCCAATTGTAGATTCCGTACTCTACAAATCAATAGATAAATTAACCTATTCCGGACTTGAAAATCTATCAAAAGATAAAGCCTATCTTTTTCTGTCTAATCACCGGGATATCATTCTGGATTCTACTCTGCTCAATTATATTTTGATCAATAGCGGATTCAATTCCACTCAAATGGCAATTGGCGATAATCTATTGCTGCAACCCTGGATCACTGATTTCTTCAAACTAAACAAAAGTTTTATTGTAAAACGTGGCCTGCCGGGACGGGAATTACTAAAAGCCTCTAAAAAGCTATCCCAATATATTGCTCACATAATTAACGAGAAAAAAGAATCTGTCTGGATTGCCCAAAGAGAAGGCCGAACCAAAGACGGACACGATGCAACTCAACCGGGGTTGTTAAAAATGTTTGCGATGGCCGATGCAAAAAATTTTCGGGAAGGCATTCTTTCACTCAATATTGTACCGGTAGCTCTCTCTTACCAATATGAGCCCTGTGATCAGCTCAAAGCCAAAGAGGTGTACAAACTGGAAAAAGGTACCTTTAAGAAGGGCCCTAAAGCTGATCTGTTGAGTATGCTCACCGGCATTCGCCAACAGAAAGGGAATGTACATATTGCTATCGGGGCACCCTTAAATCATTGTCTTGAATCCTTTGGAGAGGGTCTGTCAAAAAATGAGTTCTTCAAGGCGACCACTGATCTGATCGATGAAAAAATTTATCAGCTCTACCGGTTATGGAATACTAATTATATTGCCTGGGATTTACAAAATGAGAGTGATCGGTATAGCGATAATTACAGCGTCGAGGAAAAAGAAGCTTTTGTTACGTATTTGGATAAATTATGTGAGACCGTGCCGCAAATCAGAGATTATTTATTGACGATTTATGCCGGTCCGGTTAATACCCGTCAGTCGGTTTCATAGAGTGATGTAAAATCAAACCTGTTGACATCCACCAGTCCTTTGTCGGTGAGTTTCAGTTCTGGTATTACCGGTAGCGCTAAAAAGGAAAGTGACATAAAAGGATCATCCATGATACATCCATATTCCCGGGCCGCCCGGAGGAGCTTGAGGTAGTCCCGATAGACTTCGGCAAGAGATTTATCGCTCATCAACCCAGCAAAAGGCAAAGGAAGGGCAGCGATTTTTTTACCATCCACAACAATGGCCAAACCACCTTTCATCTCCCGTATAATTTCAACACAGTGGTGCATATCCGCATCATTGGTTCCAAGTATAATCAGATTATGTGAATCATGGGCAACGGTTGAACAGATGGCTCCTTTTTTCAGACCAAATCCTTTGACGAAGGCTGTTTGTATATTGCCGGTATTTTTATGACGCTCAACAACTGCCAGTTTCAGAATGTCGTGTTCCGGATCCACCTGCAAATTATGCCCGGCCTGTGGTAAAACAGCCGTTGTTTGCCGGGTCAAAATCTGGTCCGGAATAGTCTGTATCACTTTGACTTTGCCGGTTTTGGCAGGAATAGTAAACCCATCTTCCGAAAGGTCTTTTATATGAATACTATTTTTAAATTTGTGGGGTTGTTGATAAAAACCAGTGACCAGTTTTCCTTCATTTACAATCAATTTGCCTTTTTTGAACACCTGTTGAACTTTTATATCCTCAAGATCATCAAACAAAACCAAGTCAGCTTGATATCCAATCCCCAATCCGCCTCTGTCCTGCAGCTGATAATGTCGCGCAATATTCAAAGAACTTAGTTGTAGAGCCCTGATGGGCGCCATCTTTAAATTAATTGCTTTATTAATGATGTTATCAATATGACCTTTTTCCATCAAATAATCAGGATGCCGATCATCGGTACAAAAACCGAAATTCGCTGAATTATAGGAAGTCACCAACGGTAAAAGAGCTTCCAGATTTTTTGCGGCAGACCCTTCGCGAATCAGAATAAACATTCCTTTTTCCAACTTTTCCTGAGCCTCTTCAAGGCTCGAACACTCATGATCTGATGTTATGCCGGCCGCCATATAGGCAGATAGTTCTTTGCCGGATAAGAGTGGCGAATGCCCATCAATGATTTTGTCCTGGTATAATTTTATTTTTTCCAGCGTGGCTGAATCCCGATTGATCACGCCGGGATAATTCATCATTTCTCCCAATCCCAGCATACGGTTTTCCGATTGGAATGCTTGCATTGTTTTAGCGGTTATATTGTAAGCTGCGGTTTCCAGATGTGTTGCCGGAACACAAGAAGGCATCATAAAATAAAAGTCAACTGGCAGGTCAATCGTACAATCCAGAAAAGTCTGCAATCCTTCAAGCCCCAGTACATTAACAATTTCGTGAGGGTCCGCGATTACGGCGGTTGTGCCGCGCCTGACAATGGCTTCCGCGAAACAGACGGGATTAAGCATTGACGATTCGATATGGACGTGGCCATCTATAAAACCGGGAGCGACGTATCGCTCCCGGGCATCTATAATTTTTTTTGCAGGATAATCGCCAAAGCCAACAATTTGCCCTTTAAAAATGGCAATATTGTCTTTTTTGATGGTGCCGGAAAACAGGTTGATAATTCGACAATTCGAAATCAGAAGGTCAACATCAACATCACCTTTGGCGGCGACAATAGGATCTGATATTTCCGGCATATTTGTAATTATTTACAGTGATTTTGGAACCAATTTGAAATATCTGAATTTCCGGATCGCATTGAATCAACATTGTCGATGTATTCAACGACCTTTTCTTTATCATAGTCCAGTTTGTAGAACTCCAATGCCCAGATTATCATCAAGACTGTGAGCGCTTTATTTTTGCTATTAAAAGGTTCACCTTCCAGCATATAGTATACAAACCAGCCCAGTTGAGCAAAAAGATCTTTCCGGTTGGTTAATTTGGCTCCGGAAAAACAGGTCAGCGACCCGCCACCAGGCATTGATACAACCTCTTCAAGAGTATACAAATCCCGAACACCTGATTCGACATCGAATTTCTTACTAACAATCCAATGGACATAGCATAATAATTTGACTTGTCTGGCTTGTTCGCTAGTCATCTAAACCTCCCAACAATTCAAGATTGTTTTTCAGGGTTTTTTCAATCTGTTTCAGATGATCCGGATTATAGTCTTCCGGAATATCGATTTTGATTGTTTTTAGTATAACCTGTTTATTTTCCTTGTCTACCGTTAATTCGGTCTGTGAGCCGAATTCCCAACCCATTGCCTTGGTAACCTCTCTGGGTAACAATACACCACGGCTGGAGCCAACTCTTATAATTTTTCTTTTCATTTTTTACCCTCTGTCCTTACTCATTTTTTTCTATACTTTTTAAAGTATCCGCATACTCTTTCTGGAATTCAGTAAAATTTTCCAGATAGGTTTTTGCCTTTCTCTTTTTCTTCTTCATGTTCCTGAGATAAACCGTTTCATCGGCTTCATCCAGGATCAGATCGATGTGATCATCAAAGTCCCAGTTCATTGCATTTACCACGTTTTTAGGCAGTAAAATA
>CAYTLS010000212.1:0-5009 GCA_964438745.1 uncultured bacterium | reverse complement strand
TATTTATGATGGCAGTGCTAATGGCGCTGACGGCAATGATGATGAACAAATTGCTCCCGCTGAAACCTTCCGGGTTAACTTGCGTTTTCGCAATCAGGGTATCGCCAAAGCATTGATGGTCAGACTGTTAGTTCGAAGTGATGATGAGTATGTTTCTATTATTGATGATTCTACTTATACTTTTGGTGATATGCATGTGGGACAGATCCACAGAACTCCGGAGGCCAATACCAATTCCGCTCTAATGTTTTCCGCCCATGCCAATACGCCATCGGGTCATACTGCCGATATTGATGTGATTTGTACAGATAAATTCAATAACCAATGGACTGACCGGTTTACGATCATTGTTCAATAATAGCCAATAAACAGCTTTACAACACCGGATGAGATTATTTCATCCGGTGTTTTTTTATAACTGTTTCCAGAACTACAATTCCGCGATACTATTAGACTAACACCATTCTCTTGTTCAAATTATCACAATACTATTTATCCATTTTTATTTCAATGTGCAGAAATTAACCTTATTCTCATTTTTGTGATGTATCTCATATTATTTGGCCGCCAAACTGTATTATATTCACACCCGACAACGAAATAAGAATTGAAAACACAAACATGAAGAAAACTAACAATAAACAAAAAATGGAGTTAAAAATGATGAAAAAATTAATCCTAGTAATGTTGATGATGTTAACTGTAATCTTTGCAGAAAAGTATGACAGCTATTTTGACAATGAGAATGTAAAACCCCTGGTATTTTCTGTAATGGACTCAAAGAACGAAGCAGAAAATCCAAATTCCGATGTTACCACAAACTTTCACCTGACCCTCTTTTCCGGACGAGTAAGAAATGTTCTGGGCTTGCAATTGGGACTGGTCAGTAATGATGTCGCCAATGACTTTATCGGTTATGACGGCACATTTATCTATAGCCGGATTGGCGGCAATTATGCCGGTTATCAGACCACTGGATTTGTCAACCGCGTCGAAGGTAACTTCACCGGCATCCAGGAATCAGGTATTTACAGTTATGTCGGTGGTAATTTACTGGGATTTCAGACAGCCGGTATCATTGCAAAAGTTGCGGGCGATGTTAAAGGCGCGCAGTTTTCCGGTATTGTCAATGAGGCAAAAACGGTGACCGGGGCACAGTTTAGCGGAATCGTTAACAAGGCTGATGATGTTGAAGGCGCACAGTTTACCGGTATAGTTAACAATGCCAACGATGTAACCGGTATTCAGTCTTCCGGTATCATAAATAATGCCGCCCATGTGAAAGGTGTACAGATCGGCCTGGTCAACCGCAGTAAAAAACTGGACGGCATCGCCATCGGACTGGTCAATATTTCTGAAGAAGGCTCAGTTCATGCCATTGGCTGGGCAGGCGGCGCCAGCGATTATCAGGCCGGATTAAAATTCGCTCCCAATGATTACTGGTATACCATGCTGACCTTTGGAGATATTCAGGATGATGACGAACTGGGCAACAATCACACCTTCCAAAGTTATATGGGCTTGCAGGTTCCGGTACTGTCAGGATTTTATGTTGCTGCTGACATTGGCTCGGGTATCGCCCTTCCTTATAATATGGAACAATGGGAAAATGAAGAAGATATTTGGGGGATGTTCGAAGCGCGAATTTCAGTTGGATTTAAAGTCTTTGACAGGCTAACAGTCTTTGGTGGTATTTCCCAATCTTATTACGGACATGGAGATGATGAAAAATTTGATGACTTTGAAGAGATTGAAAGAACACGCCCCTTTTTCGGCATCCAATTCTAAATTATAAATACTCAATCATTACCTATCAGCCTCGCAGTATACTGCGGGGCTTTTTTATTCATCAGTGGTTTCTTCATCCAACCGACGTAGCTCTTCACTAATCAGTCTTTTCTGTTCCTGGCGATTTTTGTAATCATGCATTAATTCCATGATATCATCGCCTGATTGTGGGGCGTTTTTGATCTTTATACGAATATCACCAATCTCCTTGTCAATTTTGTTGAGAATGATCTTTTCAATACAATCCAGCGCCAGTCCCATCAGGATTTCTTCCTCTTTATCTTCCAGCGTTTCCATGTCAGCAATTGTTTTGGAAAGCAGATCGCGTTCCTGTTTAGACCAATCGTGATCATAGAGCGCTTCCGATTCAATCGATTTGTTCGATTCCATCCGCTCAAGAAAAATCTGAAGAATTTTTTTAGCAACCGGGTGCTGAAAATTTTCCTGGTCAATATGATGAAAAATGAATTCAATAACCGGTTCATTCTGTAATAAAACCAATTGCAGGATTGAAAATTCCGCCCGGTCAGTAGCTGTTTTAATTTCCGGCCCTTCTATCGGTTCCGGTTCCTGCTGATCCACCCTAAACCGTGTTGATCGGTTACGTTTGCCCAGGTAAAATTTCATCTGTCCAAAAAGCCGTTCCTCATTAATACTCATGCTTTCAGCCAGGTTTTTTAAAATAAAGTCCCGTACAACTGTGTCATCCACTTCTGAAATTTCCTTGACCATTCGTTCAATAAAAATGCTTTTCTCAACCGGTGACTGAAGTTTTTGCTGATTCCTATACAAAATAAATTTGATAAAATCCGGCGCTCTATCAATTTTTCGTAAAAAAACCTCACGTCCCTGATCAACCAAAAAAGAATCGGGATCATCTTTTTCCGGCAATCGGATAACACTGACATCAAATCCGGCTTTCAGAAAAATGAACCCGGCCCTGATGGTGGCTTTTTGTCCTGCTGCGTCACCATCATAGCAGAGGTATACTTTTTGAGTGAATCGCTTCAGAACCCGCGCGTGGCCTTCAGTCAATGCAGTACCGGAACCAGCCACTACATTTTCAAAACCGGACACAAATAATCTCAGGAAATCCGTATATCCCTCTACCACTATTGCATATTCCTGTTTGCGAATGCCATCCTTGCTGACTTCAAAGCCGAATAAAATGTCGCTTTTATTGTAGATCCTGGTTTCCGGTGAATTCATGTACTTCGCCGGGTCATCGGGATCCAGAGCACGGCCGCCAAAAGCAATGGTACGTCCGGAAATATTTTTAATGGGAAACATTACCCGATTGCGAAACCGGTCGAAGAATCCTGATCCATCTTTTCGCTCAATGAACAGTCCTGACAATTTCAACACGTCATTATTATAAACCTTGCGATTGATATTTTTTAACAGATCATCCCAGGCGGGTGTCGCATAGCCAATGGTAAATTTTTTGATCACTTCATCAGTAAAACCGCGATTGTGCAGATACTGCCGGGCAGACTTCCCTTTTGCTGTATATAATTGTTTGTAATAATGTGTTTTTGCATGTTCATGCAGTTCGTAAAGTTGGGAAATAATACTGGCTTTGACACCATCATCATCCCCTTTTTCCCAGGTGACGGGAATATTGTAGCGCTGAGCTAATTTTTTAAGGGCCTCGACAAAATTAATTTTGTCATATTCCATAATAAAGGTGATCACATTACCGGAATTACCACAGGAAAAACAACGGTAAATCCCTTTGGATGGAGAGACACTCATGGAAGGTTTATGGTCATCATGAAAGGGACACAGGCCAAAATAATTGGCGCCCCGACGCTTTAATGTAACGACCTCAGATACAACATCTAATATATCGGCGCGGGCCTTGATCTGCTCTATGGTTGATTCCGGAATTTTTACCAAACTATGCTGCTCCTCACAACTCTACTCCTTTCAAAAGGTCGAAGACCTTTGAAATGGTGTTCCTGAGATTCACTTTGTTGAAAAAACATGTTTTTTTTCTCTGCTATTTTATTCAATTCCTGCTGAATGATCCAACCATTGCGAAGGTGAACTTGTCCCGGTGCCAATCGGGAGCCATTCGCAAGGGTTACGGATTTTCGTAAGATTTTAGAATTTCACAATCGTCGCGCCGGCGCCACCCCGGTCAATATTATCATAAACGTATTCCCGTACCCCCGGATAGGTGCGCAATAAATTCTGGGTCATCTGCTGCAAAGCGCCGGTTCCTTTACCGTGAATGATCTGTACTTCCGATAATCCTGATAATAACGCTTTGTCGAGATATTTTGTCAGTTCCGCTTCAGCTTCATCATATCGCATGCCCCGCAAATCCAGTTTATAATTGATATCGCTGTCATAATTCACCGAATGATTGATGCGATTGAAATCCGCTTTTGTTTGTTTTTTCTGAATGGGCGTGATATTACTGCGGTCAACCCACAGGGTTTTGCCATCGATATCCACACTGACTTTGGAACTGTTTTTCTGTACCTGTAAAACAACACCTTCCTTGCCAAACCCTTTTAATTCGATCCATTGTCCCTGTTTCAGTTCCTCTTTACTGGTTTTCCGTTTTTTCTTAAGTTTCTTTTTCGCTTTTTTCTTTTCAACCTGTTTTTCCAGGTTTTTCACCTCTGTTTGGGCCTTTTTAATAGCATCTTTCCGGGCGTTGGTCTCTTTGATTTCACGAACTGTATTTTCAATTTTGGAACGGGACTCTTTGAGTAATTTCTCCAGTTTGTCCTCTTTCTGATCAATGATCTTACTCTCTTTTTTACGGATGGATTTAAGTTTGGAATTATACTCTTCCACCAATTTATCCAGAGTCTTTTTATTGCGGTCCAGGTCTTTCTTTTTCTTTTCCAATTCAGTTTTTTCACGGTCAATCTCGATCAGCAATTTTTCCAGTTTAACCTGTCCTTTTCCAATAATATTAGTCGCTCGTTCAATTATTTTTTTGTCCAGCCCCATACGCTTTGCAATTTCCAACGCATAACTGGATCCCGGCATACCAGCACGGAATTTATAGGTGGGTGATAGATTATTAGTATCGAAATCCATCGCTGCATTTATAACATAATTCGTGTTATCAGCAAAAGCTTTGAGTGAACTATGGTGGGTAGTAGCAATTGTAAAAGCGCCTTTTTCACTGAATTTTTCCAGAATTGCCTGTCCAAGTGATGAGCCTTCAATGGGATCGGTGCCGGTTCCTAATTCATCAA
>CAYTLS010000211.1:0-5009 GCA_964438745.1 uncultured bacterium | reverse complement strand
TTAATTATTTCAGCAATAAACATTTGCGAACCACCGGGGTCCCGTTGGCGGTCAATTTATAAAAATAAATTCCTGACGAATGATCAGCGGCATTCCATTGCAGGCGATGATATCCGGCGGTTTGTGTGGCATTGATCAGAGTCTCGATTTTTTGGCCGCTGGTATTGAATATCTCTAATTTTACATCGGCCGGCCCGCTCAGATCATAGGCGATGCTTGTAACCGGATTAAAGGGATTGGGAAAGTTATCATATAGCCGGAATTGCTTTGCTGTCTCCGGCGCTTCATCAAGGGCTGTTGATTGGGTAAAGATGGCGCGTACTGAGTCATTATCAGTAAAGGATAGAGTGATTGAATCCCTGTGACTGTTGGACGTTCCTTCCCAGTGAGAGAAGTCATAGCCTGGTTTGGGAATTGCTACAAAAGTGGTGGGGATATTCTTGAACAGTCGAATGGATGTGAGTGGCCGGATCATCTCGATCTTTTCCGCGGCAATGCTTCCTTTTTTCAGGTCTGTTTCGATCACTATTCTGGCGCTGGACATATCAAATTTTTTGTTCAGGTGTAAGCGCGCCTGTCCCGGCCTTAGCAGCGCAAATTCCCGAATGATTTCCATGTGTTCCTGCCAATTGTGTCCGAGGTTGGTCGACTGTGGCCATTTTTGCAAGTGGCGCGGTAATTCTCCGGCAATTAATCCGGCCAGGCTGTCGGCAATCTGCAGTACCCGGTCAGGCTCAAAGGTGGTCATAATATGGATCGCATAGCGTTGGGCAAATTTTTTGCGAAAGGTCTCATTTGTCAATAAGCTGCGAAACAAAAGTGTTGACCAACTGGGATTGGCGTAGTAGGTTTTTGATTCGGCTGTCGCATTGGCAAGGGTATTGGAATCATATTGTCCTCTTGGATGCGCCCCGAAACCAAGATCCAGGTCGTAGAGGATCCATCGCCATTTACTGTTCTCTTTTTGCTGGCGCCAATATTTAATATTACCACCCGGCCAGTCAATATTGGCAAAATAAATTTCCGCGATCTGGTAATTGATATATTCGTCAATATCCATTTGTGTTTTGATATAATCATAATTCTGGTCCAATGACATATCATGTGAGGTAATGAAATTCATCATGTTGTGGTAATGGGTGTTCGTTCCCTGTTTGATTTCCATATTTCCTGACAAAATATCGATGGCGTCCTCATCCTCGATATTATGGTTGGCGGCAATATAATGTTCATTGTGTTTTTCCCGCAGTCCGTGAATGCCCCAATACCGGCCATTAATAAAAAGAATGACAGGCCGGTAAGCTTGCCAGTCAATGTCCATGCGGTCACTGACAATTGTTTGCATCATGCCATCCCGTAATAATGAGCGCCACCAATCCTGACCGCTGTTTCTGATATTGAAATTGTTATATTCTTCCATTGGCCTGTTAGGGAAAAGAGCATAGTCTATTTTATTGGCGCCGTATTCCTCCCGTGTATAGACAGCCAGTGTTTTCTGGGGATAAAGCCGGGTACAGCCGCCGCCGATTTTAACACTGCAATTAATATTGAAGGCGGGGTTCTTATCCGCTTCGAAAAATTCAAGTGTTACCGGGCGTTCCCAGTCCTGGTTCCAGTTTCTGGGTGAGTTGCTGCAATATCCGGTAATACCGTTGGTGCCTTCCACATAAATACCAATTTCGTCATCCCAAAAATTGGCTGGATTAGTTGATACAGATATGACCGGCAGGGTCGTATGTTCATCGATAAAATAGGTGTTTGTAACCTGCTTGCTGGAAACATAGTTTGTATCGATACTTTTTGCCTTTACCACGGTTGTTTGCTGTAGCAATATCGGTTCTGTAAAAAGAAATGATGACCTGGTGGGTTCGCTTCCATCAAGAGTATAATATATATTGGCATCGGGCGGTTCAGTAGATAATTCAATATAGATAGGGGCTGCATAAAAGCCGGGGGCATAATTAAATGCCGGTTTTTCGGCCAGTTCCCGGACGCCTTCACCGATATTGGGTTCCCCTGGCGTTGGAGAGTCAAAAAGGTACCAGGTACTACTGCCATCGGGTTGTCTGCCCCAGCTGACATCTTCGGGAATTTTCTTTTCGTCCACCTGATCAATTAAATTGCCCTGAGCGTCAGATAATAATAAGACTTCGCCATCACTTTTGATCTTAAAGTTGGTGTGTAACTGTTGCGGCGCAAAGTCCAGCAGATCGCTCAACCCGCCGGCATTTTCAGGCGCATCAACCATACCCAGGGTCAAAAAAGGAATCAGCGTTAAATCCGATGAGTTGGCTGTGCGGTTATGTACCTGGATGGCGAGAACATTTTCGCCTTGCAGAAGATGATCTGCCGCCGGGTCGATAAAAAAATGGCCGGGATTACCGCCATTAATCATCTGAGCTTCATGTTGCCCCTCAGCCGGTTCATCATAGGAGACTGGAGTTCCGGCAACACCAATATTGGCGCGGGCAATCTCAGCACCATTCAGATAAGCAACAAACCCATCGTCATAATCCACACTCAATATAAGCCGGGTAATCTGTGCCGGATCATGGATCGTGAATGTTTTGCGGGTGAATAATGATAAGGTCTGGTCGACAATGGTGCTGTCGTCACCATCTCCGTAGCCAAAGCCGCTTTGGCCCTCCAGCCATTGTAAGTCATCAAAATTATCACTGTACCAGTCAGTGGGAATTTCTGCGCTTCCATATTGGTAACGCCACGTGTCGCCCTGATTAATAATTGTTTCCCAATGCCGGGCAATCTCTTTCCGGTCTTTATCAGAGGCAAAGACCAGCAGATATTCTCCGGGCGGCATGGTAATATTGGGAAATTGCCACCGAAGCGGGTCATCGGTTTTGTCAGAGAGCCCAAAATCCTTGAGATTGATGCCGGCACTGTCCCCATTGTACAATTCCACCCAATCGGGAAAGTCACCCTCCCAATCCTGAAGCGTATGGCTATTTGCCGCCATGATCTCATTGATACAGAGGGATTGACTGTATATATGTGCGGGAGCAGTCAGCAGTACCGCGCAAAATAAAAAAATACAAAAGCCGGAGAATCGTTTAACCTTGACCAATACCTGTCAACCCTTTACTTTAAAAACAGCATTTTTTTCTGATCGGTAAATCCTTCTCCTTCCAGTCGGACAATATATAATCCTGACGCTAAATTTTCCCGGTCCTGGTTCACAGCATTCCAGGTAAATTGATACTGGCCGGGGGTATTGTGGACCTGATCCTGTTTCATAATTTCTTTGCCAAGAATATCATAGACATGAATCGACACTTTTTGCGCGTTTTTCAGCGTATAGCGAATGGTTGTGACATTATTAAAAGGATTGGGAAAAGCTGGTAAAAGCAGATTTTCATATTTCGGCACTTTTCCGGTTTCCACGTCCAGCGCCGGATCACCGGTAATGTAAGCGACGGTCCCATCCAGGCAGGTCATGAAGGCCGAGACGCCATCTTTCGGAGTGATGGAATTCACCAGGGTATGGGCGGTATGATAACTCCACTTAACCTCGCCGGTGGTTTGACGGACCGAGACTACATTGCCGCTGGAACCGCCGGCAAAGACCGCGCCCTGCTTGCCAAAAGGCATCGAGGGTTTGGCGTCGAAGCCAAACTGCGCCGGCGCCGACCATAATACTTCCCGTTCATTAGATGGCGCAAAAGCATAGAGCTTGCCATCCAGCGATCTGACATAAACCTGGGTGTTTTTCTCATTTTTTCCGATGGAATCCCAGACCAGGGTTTTTGTGCTGCTCCATTCCACAGCACCGGAGTTCAGATTCAGACAGGTCATTTGTTTGGACGGGTCAACGATAAATACAAGATCATTCATGATCACCGGCCAACCGGCGCCGGGCGCGTAATACATGCTGGATTGATATCCCCAGGACCATTTTCTGGAACCGGTATGCCGATCCAGGCAGTACACTTTGGTATCCCAGGAAGTACAGACAATTTTATCTCCGGATATTGCCGGCCGGGATTCAATAACGCCATTGGTGGAATAGGACCAGGCGAGATCACCGGTTTCCTTATTCACGGCAATCAGGTCATTACCGGCGCCGGAATAAACCAGCGAATCCTTCAGGATGATACCACTCTGCAGGGATTGATTATGGTTATAGGACCATTTCACACTCCCATCGACTGTATGCAAAGCGTAAAGTGTCCCCTGGCTGGTGCCGATATATAAGACACCCTCTTCAACTGTTGGCGATGAGTAAATAGCGCCATCAATATCCTGCTTATTCCAAACCGGGACGCCGGTTTCTGCATTCAGCGCGTAAATGATTCCTTTTCCGGTACCAAAGTAAACCGCGTCTCCATCATAAGCCGGCTTGGATAGAATCTCATCTTCGGCATCAAAACGCCAGCGGGCTTTTGGATAATCCCCTGTTTCCGTGTAAAAACTAAAATATTTATGAATAGCGTTACCGCCATCGATCATCATTGTGACCTTGACCTCATGATAACCATTGGCCAGCCCGGCGGGATCAATTGTCAGCGACCAGTTTTTACCATCACCACTTATAGATCCGCTTTTAGAATCCGGTGAGATCAAATAGCTGCCGCCGGTGGCATTTTCCGTCAATTGCATCTGCAGATCTGTCGGCTCCGTAAGCGTTGACCCCATTTCAATATTGGCAAAGCTCATCCGTGTCCCGATCGTGTCTGGCGTTTCTTTGATATGCCAGGGGGCACCCCAGCCGGATTCATTATAAAAGGGTGTAAATTTAATTTCTTTTTCAGAGACAGATACCATATTATAGCCCGATGGCCGGCCGGTATTATAGGTATCCATACCCATTACGCCGGGCAGCCCGTCAAAATCATAAAGCCGGTTATTATGGCCGTGTCCAGTGAAGATCATGACAATTCGATAATCTTTCAGAATATTGGTGATCTCCCAATGGTTGGGTACGGCATCCCGCGAACTGGGTATATGATACATGACAATGACCGGCATATTGGGGTCTTCCATGGCAGCCAGGT
>CAYTLS010000210.1:0-5010 GCA_964438745.1 uncultured bacterium | reverse complement strand
CCAAAGCGCTGTATCCCAGGCCAAAAAAGCTTCCAACCAGGTAAATGAACTGGGAAAAGCCGCACGGGAAATTGTTAAGGTAACTGATACGATCGCGGAAATATCAGAGCAAACCAATCTGCTGGCTCTGAACGCCACAATTGAGGCCGCCCGTGCCGGTGATGCAGGAAAAGGCTTTGCAGTTGTTGCTAATGAAATCAAGGAATTAGCGCGCCAAACAGCAGAAGCAACGGAAGAAATTGCCCAAAAATTGAACGGTGTACAAAACACATCACAGCAAACGGCCACAGAAATCACTTCCATCACTGAGATCATTAATGAAATTGATCACATTGTTGGTGCCATTGCCGCTGCTGTTGAGCAGCAAAACGCGACCACCTCAGAAAATGCACAGAAGATCAATAAAATCTCCGGCAATATGCGCGAAATCAGTGAAAATGTAAATCAGAGCAGCCGGGCTTCTCTGACAATTGCGGAAGAGATAGCCGAGGTGAATGACAGTTCCAATGAAATGGGAAACAGCGCCAGCCAGGTACAACTAAGTGCTGATGAATTGAGCAAACTCGTACAAAAGTTAAAATTAATGGTCGGACAATTTAAAATATAGGAGTTATTTATGGCGGATCAAGCAGAAAACAAAACTGTAAGTGCAGAACAATCTCTTTTTCAGATATGTAGTTTCTATTTGGGAGAAGCACTTTGCGGGATTGATATCAATACTGTCCAGGAGATTAGCAAAGACATGGAAATAAGCGAAGTGCCATTATCACCGGATTACGTATTAGGTATCAAAAACCTGCGGGGCGGGATTGTCTCAGTGATTGATCTCGGTGATAAAATCGGACTTCACCCTTCAAAAATTGATGAGGACAGCCGAATAATAATTGTCAACTGGAAGGAAGAATATATTGGATTACTGGTTGATAAAATCGCTAATATTTTGCCGGCGGACCGTAACTATCTTGAAGATCCGCCTTCTAATGTTAAAGGAATGCAAGGGAAGTATTTTCAGGGCGTGATTAATACGGATTCGGGATTGATCGCGTTGATGAATATCGACGAAGTGCTTGCAAGTGACGAATAAAAAGGGATTATAGATTTTATGAGAGTATTAATTGTTGACGATACTATTTTTTATCGAAAAATATTGCAGGACGTGCTGGAGGATATACATGGCATAGAAGTGGTTGGTTCCGCTCATAATGGAAAATTGGCGATTGATAAGATCAAACGGCATAAACCGGATCTTATCACTCTGGATGTTGAAATGCCGCGGATGAATGGACTGGAAACATTGGAAGCGATACAAGATCAGGAGTTGGATGTCGATGCCCTGATGGTCAGTTCAAAAACACAGCGTGGCAGTGAAATCACGATTCAGGCTTTGGCTCTGGGTGCTTTTGATTTTATCTCGAAACCGGATATTGATGACCCCGATGAGAATAAAAAAATTCTTAAACGGGAACTGATGTCAAAATTTTATATTCTCAAACAAAAAAAGAAACTGAATGCACTGGTTCATAAAACAGACTCGTCCAGGGCTACAAAAAAGAAACCCTCACAGAGAATAGGAACTTCTTTTTATGGAACATCAACAAAAATTGACAGGAAATCTGTTAAGCGGACGGAAAAGTCACAAATAATTGCTGTTGGTTCTTCGACAGGAGGGCCGAATGCGCTGATTACGCTTTTATCCGGACTGCCGGAAAAATTAGGTGTGCCGGTTGTCATAACACAACACATGCCGCCGGTGTTCACCGCCTCACTGGCCCGGACCTTAAATTCCAAAACAGCCCTGACTGTAAAGGAAGCCGTTGATGGTGAGGTTTTGCTGAAAGACACGGTCTATATTGCCGCCGGCGGACAGCAGATGAAGGTAGCTTCCGGCGTTGGCTTCCAGAAAATGATTCGAATTACCGATGATCCGCCGGAAAACAGCTGTAAACCCTCCGTGGATTATCTCTTTCGATCTGTTTCCAGGGAATACGGCTCAAAGGTTACCGGCATCATTCTGACCGGAATGGGAAATGATGGTAAGATCGGCATGTCGGTAATGAAAGCTGCCGGCGCCCTGATCCTGGCCCAAAGTGCAGAAACCTGTGTTGTTTATGGTATGCCAAAAGCGGTCATTGATGCCGGCCTTGCGGACAAAATATTGCCAATCCAAAAAATAAGTGAAGAAATAGTAAAGTCGATAAAACTATGAAAAAAATTACAGAACAAGAAATAAAAGCTCTGGCTGATTATGTTTATAAAATATCAGGAATTCATCTGGATGAAACGAAAGGATATCTGTTGGAATCCCGGTTAAATCCACTCCTGATGGCCTATAAATTATCCGAATACGGGGAATTGTTAACCAAGGCAAAACGGGACAACAGCAAAGAATTGCAGGAAAAGATTATTGATGCGATTTCCACCAATGAAACCTTTTTTTTCCGCGATAAAACACCTTTTTCAGTCTTACAATATAAACTGATACCCGATCTGATTGATCGCCGCCAAAAATTATATAAGTCAAAACAAATACCCATCAGAATACTGAGCGCGGCCTGTTCGACAGGGCAGGAAGTTTACAGCATTGCAATGACTTTAAAAGAAGTCATTCCCAATATAAATAATTATGATATTTCTATTTTAGGGGTAGATATTGGGGATGAAGTCATTGCCAAGGCTTCTTATGGAAAATACGGCAAGTTTGAAGTCGAGCGCGGATTGCCACCCAATATGCTGCATAAATATTTTAATCGGCATGATTCGGGCTGGCGTATCAAAGATGAAATTCGTGTTATGGCCAATTTTAAAAAAGTTAATTTGCTAGATACATTTTCGAATCTGGACTATTTTGATATAATTTTTTGCCGTAATGTGGCAATATATTTTAAGAATCATGATAAGGTAAAGTTGTTTAAAAAATTGGCTGGGATTCTGGAACCAGACGGCGCTTTGATTGTTGGCGGTTCAGAATCGCTGACAGGCGTGGCCTCTGATTTTCAGGTCAATCATTATTTAAAAGGCATTTACTATACATTAAAAGATAACTCTAAAGAAAAATCCAGGGAAGTGAAAAAGTTTGCGGTTCATACCTTTAACCGTGAAGCCGACAAACCAAAACGGGTTAAGCGGATCAAACGTACAATACGCTATACGCAATCACCGACTGAAGTGAAAAACGACCGGCCCGCTTCACCGCCAACGACGCGATTTCAGGCCACTCAATCGACTCTGGAAAAGTTGAAAGAAAAACGGATTTCCATGCAACAGAAATCTGAGCAATTAAAAAAATCACCTGCCAATAAAAAAGAATTGCCGGAAGAAAAAATTGTCCAACAACAGATTACTGAAACTGAAGTCGTGGACTCACCAAAACCGGAAATCAACCACCGCAAATCCACTTTGCAGGATAAGATCGGTCGGCAATACGTCAATAAGAGTTCTCTGTTGGGAAATATTGGCAGTAAATATGAGAATAAAAAAACACTGAGTGTAAAATCCAATAACAACAATAATCAAAATTCTTTATTAAACAGATTATCAAGTAAGTGATAAGATTGTTTTATAATTCTCTGTTATTTATTAGATTTCTTTGATTTAGTAACAAACAGAGTTTTTATGCCCAAAATCGTAAAGAAAAAAGAAGTTAAACTAAAAATAGCAAAAAGCGCCTTTAAGGTTTTTGTAAAAAAAGGATATCGCGACACTCGCATCAAAGATATTGCCGAGTGCTGTAATATCAGCCGTACTTCCATCTATCAGTATTTTAATAATAAGGATGAAATTTTATTTTATAATTTACATGCTCATCTGGATGATATTTATTATTTATACCGCTTGATACTTCGCCAAAAAAAACTTAATGAGCTGGAGAAGATACAAAAGATCATTGAAGAGATATTCCATCAGTATTATGACAAGCAAAATGTTCTGGATTTATACGCCACCTATTGGCTCAAAGAAAAACTTGAAAATCCCGGCGTTCAGAGTGACTTGCAAAAACGCACTGAAAAACTGAAAGATGTGTTCGCGGCCCTGCTCAGAAAAGGAATAGCCCGAGAGGTGATCAAAGATCTGGATGTGGACAGTATGGCTAATATCCTCTTTTTAATCGTCCGGGGTTTTATTATGCAGAGTTCTGTTTATAGTAATGTCTCGCCGGCAGCGCTGATTCAGAGTACTAATTTTCTGCTACAGGGATTAAAGCGGGAGAACTGAAGAGTAGCCGGTCGGACTGATGACCGGTAAATGAGTTTTTTTCGAATGGATAAACCAATCTTTAACAATTATTTTTTGATCAATAAGGTTTTTGTTGATTATCAACATATCCCCTTGATTATTTTCATTGCCAACTGAAATAAGCGGATACCGGAGCAGTGCGGCGCTTTTTTGCTGTAATTTGACACAAAAATTATGATCTAAAATAATCTTCCTGTCAATATTATTCAGAAGAATCAGGTGATCACTAAAAGAGCGGGGGAATATTCGTGAGTAAATATCCATTGCATGAAAATCATCTTTAATTATTTTTGTATTGACAGTGCGAATGTCAAAATCAGCTTCCGGAATATCACTGATAATAAAAAGGTCGGCAAGGCCACCGGTTTGATTCAACACCGATGACAGCGTTTCTGAAAAAAACGTGAGATTTTCCTTTTTAAGATAGATGAGAATTGTAAAATCAATCACCGGAATTATATTTCTCCTTGAGAAATGTTTTGAGATCATTGAAATTTGTAAATATTTTGGTGGTACAGCCTAATACCCAGCCACTGATTTCAGCGTTTAATTTTTCTGTCACCATATAAACCGGGATATTATGTTCAAAGGCAACCGTTAATTCACCATAAGTACCGCCGCCTTTTTCGGTATACTCGTCCCAGAGGCAAATGATATAATCAATGTCGTTTATGAGTACTTCCAAATCGCCGTTAATCAATTTTCTCAAAATGGTTTTATACTGATTAATGTTAGTAACTTTTAATCCGCGAAAGCTATCGCTCTCTTCCCGTGTCA
>CAYTLS010000209.1:0-5045 GCA_964438745.1 uncultured bacterium | reverse complement strand
GAAAGACCTCAGGGAAAATATCACTGAATCCCGAGGTCAAAACCTCTTCACCGATTTCAATATCAACTGTTTTCGGAATTTCTTTGATCAAGCCCGTCTGATCTGACATGGGTTCCAGAATACCACTGTGCCGGGATAATTGCAGACGAACTCCAGCACGAAAATTAACATCATTGATCAAATGCACAATAGACGCAGTTTTTCCCACACTGACGGTCTTCCCAACCAGCCCTTCAATGGATACAACCGCCTGATAAGGCTCAATATTGTGATTTTCTCCACTACCGATAAGTATGGAGTTATAAATAGGTGTTACGCCTTTGTTCAATACTTTCGCAGGTATCACTTCATAACTGATCGTATCGGCGAAACCGAGCATTTCCTGGAGACGGCGGTTCTCCAGCCAGGCCTCCTTGAATTTTACATTTAATAATTTTAATTGGATATTTTCTTCTTTAAGATGTTCATTTTCTTCCACCAGTCCCGATAAAGTATTCAGCCACATACCAGGATAGTGAACAAATTTTAAGCGTGAGGCGACCTGAGCCTGAAGCGATCGTACATCGGGATTATCATTGGAGAAGATCAAAAATGATGAAGTGATCATCAGAATAAGTAGGAGAACATATTCCACATAATCAAAAATAAAATTATAAATTCTTCTAAACATTTATCTAAAGAAGTATTTCCTCGTATTTTTCAATATTTTCAATAATGATCCCGGTTCCCTTGACCACAGAGAGCAGCGGGTCTTCGGCAACATTCACCGGCAGGTCTGTTTCTACGCGAATACGCTGATCCAGTCCTTTCAGGTTGCCACCGCCACCGGTCAGGATAATACCGCGGTCGAGAATATCCGATGACAATTCAGGAGGTGTCATTTCCAGGGCTTGTTTGATGGCCTGACAGATCTGGTCAACCGTGTCTTTTAAACATTCACGAATTTCAACAGAACTGATCTCAATGGTTTTGGGTATGCCGGCAATTAAACTTCTTCCCTTGACAGCAAAGGTTGTGTCATCAATGGGCATTGCCGACCCAACATTGCATTTGATCTGTTCAGCGGTTTTGGGGCCGATCAGCAGACTGTGTTCATTTTTAAAATACTGAATAATAGCTTCGTCCATTTCATCGCCGGCCACCCGGATTGCCTGTTTGGTGACAATGCCGTTCAGCGCGATCACTGCGATCTCTGTGGTTCCGCCACCGATGTCCACGATTATATTACCTACTGGTTTCGAGATATCAATGCCGATGCCGATCGCGGCTGCCACCGGTTCTTCCACTAAATAGACATTCCGGGCATTTGCGCGTTCAGCAGAATCCCGCACCGCGCGTTTTTCCACTTCTGTTATACCGGAAGGAATGCAGATCACAATATTGGGGCGGGCGATACGGCTTAAATTTATTTTTCGAATAAAGCCACGCAGCATCTGGTCTGTCATTTCAAATTCGGCGATGACGCCATCTTTTAATGGTCTGATGGTCTGAATATCATGATGGGTTTTCCCCAACATTTCTTTTGCGTCATTACCCACTGCCACAACCTCTCCGGTATGGGTTGAGCGGGCAACGATCGATGGTTCATTCAACAATACTCCCCGGCCCTTCATATAAATCAAAGTATTGGCGGTGCCAAGGTCAATAGCGATATCTCCGGAAAATATATTAAAAAATCCAAATCCCATAATTAACTCCAGTATATTCTAATGTTTAAAAACTCTCTGTCCTGTAAAGAGCATAAACATTTTATGTTCATTACAAGCATCTATCACTTCCTGATCGCGAATCGAACCACCCGGTTGAATAGCGCCGGCTATTTTATGTTCCGCAGCCACATCAATAGAATCCCGGAAGGGGAAAAAGGCATCAGAAGCTATGATTGTATTTTCAATTTTTAAGCCGGCCTCTTTGGCTTTGCGAATGGCAATCTTCATGGAATCCACGCGCGACATCTGTCCGGCACCAACACCCACCGCGCCGGTATCATCGGCCAATACAATGGCGTTGGATTTGACATTACGAACGATATTCCAGCCCAGTGCCAGCGCCTTACTCAATTTTTTATCGGGTTTTGCATCTGTGACGACTTTACAATCCGCCAGGTTAAATTCTGTATTCTGTGTCTGTTGCACCAGCAATCCATTGCCGTATTCCCGCATATTCAGATCGGTTGCCAGAATTTCCTGATTGGGAATCAGCAGCCGTAAATTCTTCTTTTTCTTCAGTACTGCCAGAGCCTCTTCATCATATTCCGGCGCAATAATACATTCCAGAAAACTCTTTTTGAGTTCCAGGGCAAGATCTTTGTCCACTTTTCTGTTGCTGCAAACAATACCACCAAAATAACTGGTGGGGTCAGTAGCAACAGCGCGCACATAAGCATCTTTTGCGGTAGCGCCGATACCCACGCCACAGGGATTGGTATGTTTGATATTGGCCACCAGCGGTTCATTGCTGTGCATATCCCTGATAATATTATAGGCCGCAATACAATCGATATAATTATTGTAAGAAATCTTTTTTCCGTGTAATTGTTGAAAAGGCTGCCAGTTATCAGCGCCAATCGGTTTATAGATCGCCGCTTTTTGATCCGGGTTTTCACCGTAGCGAAGGTCTTCAACTTTTTCGTAATTATTGAAAACATAATCATCAGGTGTTTGGTCTTTACTTTCGGTAAAAAATCTGGCGATAGCAGAGTCATATTGGGCGGTATGCACAAAAACATCACCGGCCAGTTGTTTACTGTATTCGGCGGTTATCTCATTCTTTTCCAGCCGATCAATGAATTCATTATATTGTCCGGCATTACTGAGCACTGCCACACTATTGAAATTTTTAGCCGCCGCGCGTAACATACTGGGACCGCCGATATCAATCATTTCAATGATATCAGCATCACTTGAATCCGCGTTATTATAAGCTTCAGAAAAAGCATAGAGATTGACCACCACCAGGTCAAAAGGTGCCACCGCTACAGATTCCAGGTCTTTCATATGATCAGCATTAGTTTTGTCCGCCAGTAATCCCGCAAAAACTTTGGGATGCAGGGTCTTTACGCGCCCATGCATAATTTCGGGGAATTCTGTCAGCGTAGAAATTTTAACCACCTTTATGCCGGCGTCATTGAGTTTTCGGTAAGTCCCGCCGGTAGAATAAATCTCAACCTGCTTTTCTTCCAGTTTTTTTGCCAACTCAACAATTCCGGTTTTGTCAAAGACACTTAAAATCGCCCGCCTGACCTGTAAATTACTCATTTTCAACAACCACCTTATTATTTTTTATTTTAATTTTATTATCACACAACAATTTTACAACTTCAGGATAATATTTATGTTCCAGTTTCAATACCTTTTCAGAGACCATTTCCGGAGTATCATCAGGTTCTACTTTGACTTCTTTCTGCAGGATCACATTACCATTATCATAATGTTCATCAACAAAATGAATAGTAATGCCGGTTGCATTAACCCCTGCTTCCACTACCGCCCGGTGAACATTCATACCGTAATATCCTTTTCCGCCAAAATTAGGCAAGAGTGCCGGATGAATATTGATCATGCGGTGATAATAGGCTTTCACTACCGGTGCCGGAATTAATTTTAGATAACCCGCTAAAACAATCAGATCGGTTTCATAACCGGCCAGGATCTTGAGCAGATGCTCTACGTAATCATCACCGGTTTTGAATTGTTTACGATTGATGGAATGGGTGGGAATATTTCTGACTGCCGCTTTTTCAAATACCGTGGGTTTTGCACGGTCGCTGATGACACAAACCGTCTGCCCGTTTATTTGTCCTGTATCGATTTGTTTTTGAATTGCTTCATAATTGGAACCGCGTCCGGAAGCAAAGACAGCAATTTTCAACACTCTGGCACCCACTTTCTACATAAATAAACAAGGGATAATTTAGATAATTAAATTCCTACAATCAAACAGTAATTTTTATTCTTATAATTATTTGAGAATTGCCAAATTATTAACCTTGATTTTAAGGCATCACAACTCCAAATCCATAGACTTATAAAAGACCGGGATACTTAATCTGAATTACTCATAAATTTTTTACACAGCTATTAAGACAAATCGCATAAAAGTAATTTGAAAAGTTAATGGAATGTCCGGGCATCTACAAATAGAATAATATCCAGACCGATTTTCATGGTTTCCAATAGTATATCCTGATATTGTCTGAAGGAAACCTATCAGCGAAAAAGTTATCATTTATATTTTTATAAACACTGCAGGCTAATCAAACTGCAGACTGATCAGGGTTTTTAAATTTTCATGACTATACTGCGTCATTTTTCGCAAGGCTTTTTCAGGATTATTTCGATAATTTTCCAATAATTCATGCGTAAATAGGTGATGCTTTTTGATCAATTCCAACTCAAACTGTTTATTTTCCTGAATCAGTGAGCGGCTGCGCGGATAATAATCCTGATTGACCCACCGGGCAAATTCTACAAAGCTTTGAAACCCATGGTTCTGAAAACTATCCTTATTGTCATAGTAATGGTCATCAAAATGTCTTTGCAACGCTGTTTCATGGCGACCATGAGCAAAAATATCAGGGAAATGGGTCAGGTTTACATAAACCGGCACAAAAGGATGCAGACAGGGCTGGATTGGCGCGTACCACATGGAACTCTGTAAGGCTTTGGGCTTGTTGGCATCCAGTTTAGCCACAAATGCATATTGTGTGGATAGTGTACAAATCGGCCGATTGTCATTCTCATGGGGTGTTTTATCACGGTCAAGTAAGGCCAGGTCGGTGCCTTCATAATGGTTTCTCAGCACAAAAAAAATATCAGTCAATTGAATTTTCCTGGAGGGATAAAAGCAAAAGGGAAGCCTGGCATTACGATCATAGGTTTTGTTCGATAATATATTCGCGGCCATCCAATGACGATTGATATTTCCGGAATGATTTATTGTTTCATCACGGCCATATACTTGTCTAAAATTAAAGGGTTCTTTTTCATCAGGTTGATACCATCCCCGCTCCCTCGCGTAATCGATTAAATCATCGGCCCCCAGAA
>CAYTLS010000208.1:0-5048 GCA_964438745.1 uncultured bacterium | reverse complement strand
AGTTTAATAAAGATGTCAAGCGATATATGAACGAATTGTTCAGCATTGAACCTTTCAAGCGCAACAAAGAAAAGTTCAATGTTCGCGGCATCCTGCGGTATTCGCAGGAAAGTGGTGTTGACGAACCGACAAAAAACAGGTATAAAAACACCATTCTTGATGCGACCTTCAATTCTTTTGACTCACCCCGTTATTTGTTGACAGAAAACAATAAGATGCTGCATGATATTGCCGCCCGGGTGCCACATGATGCCATTATTATTCTGGCTAATATTGATCGCTATGGTGGTGGAGGAATCTATAATTTCTATTCCATTTCTACTGCAAATGAAAGTCGCTGGAATGATTTTGTCTTCATCCATGAATTCGGGCATTCCTTTGCCGGGCTGGCGGATGAGTATTATAGTTCCAGTGTGGCTTATGATGACTTTTATCCCGCAGGTATTGAACCAACCGAACCAAATATCACACGATTGCTCAATTCTAAACAACTAAAGTGGAAAGCTATGCTGGATGAGGGGCTTGAAATTCCTACCGATTGGGGAAAATCTCAGTATGACAGCATGTCAATCAGGGTCGGTGAACTGCACCGTGAAAGAAATGCTGCTGTTGCTGATCTGAAAGCAGAAAATAAAACAGAGACAGAAATCGACAAATGCCGTGAAAATTTTAAGCAGGATATTGCTGCTACACGGCAACGACTTAAGGATTTTATGTCAAATCATCCGCTTCGGGGAAAAGTAGGGGTTTTCGAAGGAGCAGGCTATAGCACAGAAGGCATTTACCGTCCTACCTTAAACTCGATGATGCACCAGTTTACAGATCAGGATAAGAAATTCTACCCTGTCAGTGAACACGCCATAGAAACTGTAATTGATTATTACACAAAATGATTGAATAAACCATGGAATTATTGATAAAAATAGTTAAGTACTCACTGATCTTATTCCTTGCATTGCTTGTCATATTTTTTCTGAATCAGATCATTCAGTTTTCAATTTTGCTAAACAATCTACATGGAAATGCGGGAAATTTGTTTCTTTTAGTCGTATTTTTGCTTGTTGTTTTTTTTCTTGGCTATAGTTATTACAGGATCAGGCATTATCCAATAGCTTTGTTGAAACCAAAAATAGATGATATTGAAGCCCTGGAAAATTATAAACAAGATGTTCTCAAGCGTCTGGACAGAAATAAAATTTTGCAGGTAAATGGCGCTGTACCAAAAACAGATTCCGATATTCCGACAGCACTGCAACTGCTCAATAATGAAGCGGAAAAAGTAATAATTGACAATGCCTCCTGGGTATTTGTCAGCACAGCAATATCTCAGAATGGCAAACTTGACGGACTGATTACACTATTCATACAACTGAAAATGATCTACCGCATCAGTAAAATTTATTATCAAAAACCCCGCCTCAAAGAATTATATAAATTGTATTCCAATGTCATTGTTACGGTATTTTTGATCACCCAAATCGAGGAACTTAATATAAGTGAACATCTGGAACCTGTCGTATCCAAATTTACCCCGGGTAAAATGATTGCAGGAGTCCCGGGTGTAGGACAGAGTATCGGATTGTTAACCAACATGTTATTTGAAGGATCAGCTAATTGTTTTTTGACCTTGCGGATTGGCTTGATTACCAGGGAATATTGTGACTACCTGAATTTTGAGGATAATCGGAGTATTCGGCGCAATTGTACCCGGGATGCTGCGGGGATGCTGGGCAAAATCATTGCTGACAACTCCGGGAAAATTACCCGCGCTTTTATAAAAGTAGTGAAAAATATCGGCACCCGAACTGTCAAAAACACCAGTGGAAAGCTTGCGGATTTTGTAAAGAAACCCTTTCAAAAGGATATAAAATAAAAAACCTTCACACCAGGTGTGAAGGTAATTGTAAAAATTGGAATTGGTCTTATTTTTCTTCTTGTTCTTTCGCTTCTTCTTCGTCGGTTTCCTCAACATCTTCAACGATATCTTCCTTCACTTTTTTGTTAAAGAAGTCAAACCGTTCCAGATATTCCGACGCTTTCTCAGGATAAACTATTGCGAATAAACCGAGTAAAATTCCAACCAGTCCCAAAAATTTAATCAATGCATCGGGGATGGCAGGAATAAAAAATAATATCAAACCAACAACAATGCTAATGACACCTAAATTTTTCATATCTTCACCTTTTATTTAGTTATTATGACAAATACCTTCCATATAAAAATATATACTATTAATTTAAGAGTAGCAATTAATTCCTGTTAAAAATTTTGACACATAATGATAATAAAGATTAAAAAAGGAGAAAAATGAAGAAAAATCTGCTATTTTTGGTACTGATTACTATCTTCACCACGCCATTATTCTCTCAAAATATATCAGTATATCCACAACCGACAGATCTGGTGACCTGTCCGACAGCAGGCATCTTACCCAGGGGTGCTTTTTTAGTTGACGCGAATATGTTTCGCGATGGTGGTCTCTCATTGGGGATGGCTGTTGGAATTTCCGGCAATCTCATGTTTGGTATTAGTTATGGCGGTTCTCAGATTATCGGCAATGATGAAGTGATTTGGAATGAACAGCCCGGCGTTGAGGTGAAATATCGGTTGATTGAGGAAGGAATGTCACGTCCTGCCCTGGCTTTGGGATTTAATTCTGAAGGCTATGGCGCTTATATTAAAGAACTGAAACGTTACGAGCAAAAAGCCAAAGGATTCTATTTGACGATCAGTAAGAATTATCATTTTTTAGGTAATCTTGGGCTGCATGCCGGCGCTAATTATAATCCCTTAGAGAAAAAAGATGGTGATACAGATCCTTCAGTTTTTCTGGGTATTGACAAAGATATTACATCGGAAATTACACTTTTCGCAGAATATGACGCGGCAATTAATGATAATGATTTTGAAGAGTTAAACTTTGGAAAAGGGTATCTGAATGGTGGAGTTCGATTAAATTTTGTAGAGCATTTTCATTTTGAGGTACTGTTTACAGATATTTTAATTAATAACAAACAGATTGATCAGTTGAACAGGGAAGTTCGAATCAATTTTATTGAATTCTTTTGATGAGGAGATATTATGAAACATTTAACAGTTAGTTTGTCAATTTTATTGGTTATTGCGGTTGCTTTTGGGCAGGTGGAAAAAACTGAATTATTGGAGCAGGCAGATCAACTGAATGAGGCAAAAAAGTTTGAAGCAGCCTTAACGCTGTTAAAGAAAAATGAAAGTAAATTTAGTAATGATCCTGAATTTCTATGGCGATTGGCGCGGGCTTATTTTAGCATCGGTGATCAAAATCAGGATAATGAAGAAATCCAGAAGGAAAACTATTATCCGGGATTTGAGAAAGCTAAAAAATGCGTGGAAATTGCTCCGGAAATGGCCGAAGGGCATCAGTATTATGCTATTTTAGTCGGAAAAATTGGAGAACTTGAAGGAACAAAACAAAAAATTAAGAACTCTTACCAGGTCAAGGAACATGCACTGAGAGCCATTGAACTGGATCCGGAAAACGACAGTAATTACCATGTCATGGGACGCTGGCATTATTCCTTGTCAGAATTAAGTTGGGTGGAGAAAAAAGTGGCGGAAATGATCTATTCTGAATTACCGGAAGCCAGTTTTGCGGAAGCAGCAGAATTTTTTAAACAGGCCCATCAAATTAATCCAACTGACCTCCGACACATTTTATGGTTGGGTAAAACTTATGAAGAATTAGACAAAGATGATCAGGCTGAGATGGTCTGGAAAAAGGCATTATCAATAAATGCTGTCACTAAATCAGATCAGAATATCAAAAATCAAATAAAAAAAGCCCTGAATTAATATCCAGGGCTTTTGAGCATATATTTTAGTTTATTTAAAAAACCTGTTCAACAGTTTTCACTTCAGGAATTTCCTGCTTTAACTGTTTTTCAATACCCATTTTCAGGGTCATGGTACTCATGGGACAACTGCCGCAGGCCCCGGTCAGACGAACTTTTACTGTTCCATCTTCCATAACATCAACGAGTTCACAGTCACCACCATCAGCCTGTAACATGGGTCTGATTTTTTCTAATACTTCAGCTACTTTTTCTTTCATCATTTATCCTTTCGTTTCTACGAATATTTTCAATAACAGGTAAATTTACAAAAGACTATGTTAAAATGAAAATTTAAATTTTGTGTTTAACAGCTTGAAAAATCCTGATAGGCGCTGATATCCCTTGCAGGTGAATAAATAGAGTATTATATTTTTAGTTAACCTGATCCTTTATAATTTAATTTGAATCAATTGTAAGTTTATTAAATACAATATTTTGTAGTTCTTTTTGATAAGTATTGATTCTCCTGTTATATAGAGATTTGGGGGGTGTGCAAGTATGCAATATAATTAACGAACATGCTTGTAATTGAGGGTAAGCAGAAAATTTTTTTATATAGATCGAACATTTATTCAGAAAGGAATTGTCATGAGCAAAGATCTCAGACTTATTTCACAGGAAAAAGACAAGAAAACTATTATCGAAATTGGCGATTTACGTATTGGTGAGGATTTTATGGTAATTGCCGGTCCCTGTGCCGTGGAAAATGAAAAACAAACCATCGAAACGGCCAAAGCAGTTAAAAAAGCAGGGGCAAATATGTTGCGTGGCGGTGCTTTTAAACCTCGCACATCACCCTATGCTTTTCAGGGACTTGGTCTGAAAGGATTAAAGATTCTGGAAAAAGCTAAACGGGAAACAGGCTTGCCAATCGTAACAGAAGTCATTGATTCCAGGGATGTATCCTGGATCAGCGAATATGCTGACGTCCTCCAGATCGGTGCCAGGAATATGCAGAATTTTTCACTATTAAAAGAAGTGGGCAAAGCCGATAGACCCGTTCTGTTGAAACGCGGTATGTATTCAACTCTCAAAGAATGGCTTAGCTGTGCAGAATATATTCTTTCGGAAGGGAATAAAAATGTAATTCTCTGTGAACGCGGTATCCGTACTTTTGAAACCTACACCCGAAACACACTGGATCTGAGTATGGTTCCGGCTGTAAAAGAATGCAC
>CAYTLS010000207.1:0-5087 GCA_964438745.1 uncultured bacterium | reverse complement strand
ATCTGGTTAAAACCGGATTACAATTCAGCCATTATACTATGGACGTGGAAAATGTCAGTTGGTCACTGGGAATCGGTCAGGAAAGAAAAGACATTTGGGAAAATGATCTGGTTGATGTCGGCGCTTATATTCAGGACAAAATTGAATTTGAAGGCATTATCGGACTGGTCGGTTTAAGATTAGATTACTTTAACCCCAATGGTCTTGGTGATGAAATCAAATATCCCGACAACTATAAAGATCCTGTTGCGGAATTTGATGAAAATGATGAAGCGGTTTTCAAGGATCCGCAGACACCGGACCCCAAGTGGCAGGTCAGCCCCCGTATCGCTATCTCACACCCGATTACCGAAAGAGATGTCATCCGTTTTACATACGGACATTATACCCAGCGTCCGGACGCCTATTATCTCTTTCGCAACCTTAGTTTTCAGTCCTTGACAAAAACCGGTAACTATGTTGGAAATCCGGATCTGAAACCGGAAAAAACAGTGGCTTACGAAGTCGCGGTGGAACACCTTTTTACCGACAACATCAAAGGTGTCATCAATGCCTATTACAAAGATGTAACAAACCTTATGAACAATAAAAAATATGTGCTGACTCAGTTGCAGAATAAAGAAACCAGAATATATTTCAATGCTGATTACGGTAACATGAAGGGTATTGAATTCAGTTTAAATAAACGCATTAACAATTATTGGGGCGCTTCTGTAAACTATACCTTTAGCGTTGCCAAAGGACGATCTTCATCTTCCGGCGGCGGTTTTGGCGCTTTTGAAAGTTCACGTCGTATGAATATCCTGAATTTTGACCAGACCCACACTCTGAATGCCAATATTTCTCTGATAACACCGGAATCACTCCCCACAGGGTTGGATAACTGGCAGGCCAATTTCCAAATCGATTATGGCAGTGGACTCCCCTATTCATCCTATGGTACCGGCAAGATCAATGACAAACGATTACCCTGGACAAGCACTACTGATATGCGACTCAGCAAAAGTTTCAATCTCTATAAAGATATGAAAATGGCAATTGTTATGGATGTGTTTAACCTGTTCAACCGGCAAAACACGCAGTGGATCGCCAGTTCCCAGTATTATGACCAGGGCGCTGCTGACAGCGATCAGGATATCAAAGGTGATCCTGCCGTAATTCGCCGTGAAGGCGCCGGTGGAGATTTTATCAGAACTCCCCAGGTTTACAGCTTTGAAAGACAATTCAGACTTGGTATAGATTTTAAATTCTAATAGAATTAATTTTTACTTATAAGGAGGAAATTAATGCTTTATATAAACAAGATAATTAACAAAACCAGATTGATATTTATTTTATTGGCAATATTTACACTTGCTATGGCGGCCGATAAAAACCACACTGCAAATCTGGCCAAACGAACCCGCCCATCAGAGGCCCCGATCGTTGAAAATAACTATAAATGGCATACCGCCGGACGTATGTGGAGCAGAATTACCAACTACGGTATGTTGGGCGACGATGCCTACGAAGACCGCTCACCCTCAGGGGATTATCCCGGCGGCTCCGGTAATTCTTATTTATATCGCGGCTCGCTGTGGCTTTCAGGATTTGTAGATGGCGAATTTCATGTCTCCAAAGTAGAAGATGGTGAATATTCACCTATCGACACAGTCCATCAGGTAACAGGCGATGAAGCAATGGCTGATTCTGACATCTGGACCCGTTTTTATGATGTCAAAACCCCATTGGCGCCGGGCCATATTCCACTGGGAATAGAAATCACAGAAAGAAGTTATTCCTGGAGCGCCAGTTACGCCTCGGATTTCATTATTTATGAATATACTATCAAAAATGTCGGCATTGACAGTGATGGTGACGGTTATCCGGATACGGAACAAACGATCGATGATTTTTATTTTACCATGCGGTTGGATGGCGATGTCTCAAAGTTAGCCACCTGGGCTGCGGAATACGCTTTCTCCAACCAGGACGATATTACCATGGCCAATGGCCAGCCCTGGGACTGGGTTGAGCACTTTCCAACAATGGCGGGCAACCTTGACCTTCTGGCCGATGCGCCTGTTGACAGCAGTATGGTCTTTATGTTTGATGCTGACAACCCGGATTTCGATGCTGATAACGGGGAGGCCAATGATTTTGGTAATCCCAGTGCTGACGGAACCTTACAAACACCGGGTTTTTTAGTTTACAGAATTCTAAAAACCGAACCGAAAATGCCGAAACATTCCTTTCACCAGTGCAATATTTACAATGATCCGACCTCAGATTCGGAAACCTGGGACCGTATGATCGGTGTGCCGGAATGGGAACCATTACTGCTTATTAATGACGAGCCCTTTCCTTATGATTATCGCGGCATAATAACCCATGGCCCACTGGATCAACTGGCCCCCGGTGATTCTGTTGTTATTACCACAGCCCTGGGCGTCGGCGCCGACCTGGAACGGGGTGGAATCTACAGCCTGCTGGACATGATCAAAGATATGGATGTCGCGAAGTTTCTGGTAGATAATAATTATAACATATCCGCTGACGCGTTGTCTCCGGGCGCCCCGGAAGTTGAGGTTACACCCAATGTTGAAAACAATGTAACCACAGGCATCAAAATCCAGTGGAATAAAGATGCTGTAAACCATCCAAAATTTCAAAGTTTTGTGGTTTCCAAAGGTCAGAAAACCGGTAGCGGTTCCATTGCCTGGGAGCCCATGGCAGTCTATACCGATACCGCCGGTAGCAATACCTGGCCACCGGATGAAAACGAAAATGGAAACTACCAGTTAATTGACAGAAATATAACCAATGGTCTTGTCTACTACTACAGTGTTCAGACACGCACAGAAAACGTACAATATCCGATCCCCTTTGGTGTTATTGAAAGTAATATCACCGACGAAAAAAGTTTTAATGTTATTTCACCGTCCAATCCGGAAGCAGAGGATAATCTGGACCGTGTAAAAGTGGTACCGAATCCTTATATCGGAAGCGCGAAATGGAATAACCGGACACCTAGTGGTAATACTCCCTGGGAACACAGATTACAATTCACAAATCTACCGTCAGACGCTGAAATCAAAATTTTCACCCTGGATGGTGACTATGTGGCAAAAATTTATGCCAGTGAAACCGTCATTGCCGGTGGCGATTTTGATGTCAGTACCGCCAGTGTTGCCGAATGGGATCTGATGACCCGGAATAACCAGGAAGCCGCGCCCGGTATTTATATGTATGTGGTGGAATCCAAATCACTGGGTACAAAAACCGGTAAATTTGTAATTGTACGATAAATTGAGGAGTTTTAAGAATGATTAAAAAAATATCCATTATATTTTTACTTGTACCATATCTGCTAATGGCCGAGACTTTTGCACCTGTGGGTACTGCGGTAGCCCAATTTCTGGAAATCGGTGTCGGCGCGCGAGCAACCGGTATGGGCGAAGCCTTTACAGTAATGGCTGATAACGCGGAAGCCGCTTTTTGGAATCCCGCCGGATTAGCCGATATCGAAGATTATAATTTATTCACATCCTATAATCAATGGCCGGCCGGCATATCTATTGGTGGCGTGGCCATTGCCAAAACCTTACCCGGCATTGGTACTTTTGCCGTTAATTCGGTTTACTTAATGACCGATGACATGGAAATTACGACAATTAACCAACCGGAAGGAACCGGTGAAACTTTTAGTATTAATAACTACTCCCTTGGGCTGAGTTTCTCCCGCTATCTGACCGACAAAGTTTCAATCGGCATCACCAACAAAATCGTCCACGAAGATTATTATAATCATGGCTATACTACCTGGGCATTGGATCTGGGTACAATATACCGAACAGATTTTCGCGGACTAAAACTGGGAATGTCGATTTTACATTTTGCGCCGGAAATACAGTTTGACGGCAGTTATATTGATTTTAGTGATCCGAAATCCTATGAAGCCGACGAAGAACGGGACTTTGAGGAGTATTCTCTGCCCATCAACTTTAGAGTTGGCGCATCTATAAACCTGCTGGAAATGCGGGATCATAAAGTGGTCATGGCCGCGGATATGATCCACCCTAACAATAATATTGAACAATACAATGCCGGCATTGAATATTGTATGAAGAATATGATATTTCTCAGAACCGGCTATAAACTGTCAGCGGATGAAGGTGGTTTTGCTGTCGGAGGCGGTGCCAAACTCAGCCTGATGAACAATTTTAATATCATGATTAATTATTCCTATGCAGACATGGGAGTGTTAAACGGAATCAACAGGTTTTCAATTAACCTGTTATTCTAACCTGAATTGTTCATGAATTTTCAATTTTTTAAAGGAAAGCAAACAAAATTAACAATTTATGAAAAAAAATAATAAAAAAATGAATTGTAAAATTCATAGAATAATATTCAGGATAATCCCGATAGTTTCCAAGGAAACGTATCGGCGCGAAGCGGGCACTATTCATATTTTTATGAATAGTGCAGGCTAAATAGAAATGTGTGTTTAAATAAAAGGAGGAAAACATGCTGAAAAAAGTTACAGTATTAACATTGATCTTGCTCTTTGCAATGACACAATTATTTGCATTAGAGGGATTTGAAAGAAAAGGAACGATTCCTGTTCCGGAAAAAGATCTTAATAACGGCGGTATCGGAAATATGATCTCGGGCGTTGATCTTGATGATGACGGGAAAAAAGAAATTTATCTGGTTAATGACAACTGGATGGATGGTGAAACTGAAGTAATTCCAAGAATTTACAAGTTGGAACCCAATGGCGAAGAATGGGAAATCGTGTGGCAGGCCACTCTTGATCCATTTTATCAAAATACCTGGCCCTGCTTGTCAATTGCAGACCTGGACAAAGATGGTAAAAAAGAATTGGTCTGGGGACCGGTTAACAGCACCTCAGTCTCATCCAATCCTAACCGGGTGGTTGTTTATGAACATGCCGGTGGCGATGTTTTTGGTGTTGATGACGGCGCCGGTGGCTATGCTCCGAATTCAACCTGGACGATCGTAGCCGAAGATGATATCAATCTCCGTCCCATGGATTGGGTGGTCAAAGATATCGATGACGACGGAACAGATGAAATTATTTT
>CAYTLS010000206.1:0-5104 GCA_964438745.1 uncultured bacterium | reverse complement strand
GACTTGGAGGGCGAAAGCAGTCTCAATTATCCAGCACATCCCGAATGGTTTGAATAATTTCCTCCAACAGAATTGGTTTTTGGATCAATTTCAGAATACCGGCACTTATCAGAGAACACCATTGAGCAGCAGCAGAGTTAACGTTTTGGCTCGCGTTTCAAAGTTGTGGGCGGTCGGAAGATTGGCGAATTTCATTCCCCACCGGTGTCGCTCATCGTTATACCATAATAAGTGAAAGGTAACTACTCAGGTATGTTTTAGCCTCCTGTAACAGACAATTCTCCCGATTTATCTGTTTATCTGCCATTTTTATAAAAACCGGATAATAGGAATTATCTTTTACAATCTGAATTGACAGGATAGATAAACCTCCCAGGTTTGTTAAACCTCGGAGGTTTTTTTGTAAAACGATCATCCCTGATCGTTTAAAACCAATTCTTAGAGGTACCTTTTACTAAAAACTGTTTTTATAATCGGTATTGTTTTGCAGGCTTTTGTCTTCATTACCTTAGGCCCGACAGGTAAATGACAGACTTGGAGGGCGAAAGCAGTCTCAATTATCCAGCACATCCCGAATGGTTTGAATGAATTCCTCCAACAGTATCGGGTTTTGGATCAATTTTACAACTCCTGCTTTCTGTAACTCTTCACGGCTGAAATTATCTTCCTGCCCGGTGATCATCAATATGGGAACCGCACTGATCCGGGTAATCCTTTCTGCTAATTCCAGGCCGGTCATATTGGGCATATCGCAGTCGCTGATGACCAGGGCATATTTTTCCGGGTGATTGTAATAGGCTGCCAAAGTGTCGACACTGCTATTAAAAAGATCGACTTTATAGCCATAGCCGGTCAACATCTTTTTAATCATTTTTGACATATAATCATGGTCATTCACGACCATGACCGTTTTGGTTCCCACCGGCAACTCTTTTTCTGAGCCCCTGGCATCATGGTTATTCTGCGACTCGATAACGGGCAGATAAATGAAAAAAGCCGTCCCCCGACCGGGCTCACTCTCCACATGAATGGCGCCATCATGGCTTTTGATGATACCGTGGGCAACAGATAATCCCATACCTTTGCCTTTGCCTTCTTTTTTGGTCGTAAAAAAGGGATCAAATATGCGTTCAATGGTTTTCGCATCCATGCCTGTTCCGGTGTCCGTTACTTTCAGAAGCAGATATTTTCCTTTTGGCAGGTCTAAATATTTAAAGCTTTCCGTTTCATCAATGAAGATATTATCCAGGGAAATTGTTAATCTACCGCTCTTTTCTTCCATGGCATGAAAAGCATTGGTGGCAAGGTCTATCACCACCTGGGATATTTTAGCGGGATCCGCAAGGATTTCAATGTTTGACGGAGTGATGCTAGCATCAATTGTAATGAATTCCGGAATCGATGACCGGAGTAATTTAACCGCCTCTTTTATAACAGGAACAATATTAAGGATTTTTCTATCCTGATCTGTCGCCAGACTGAAATTGAGTATTTGCTGCACTAAGTCCCTGGCTTCTTTTGAAGCCTGTAGAATCTCCGAAACTTCTTCATAAAGGTGTTTATCAATATCCTTCGCGCGGATTTTTATCATATTGGCGTAACCCATGATTGGGGTCAGCAAATTATTAATATTGTGCGCAATTCCACCGGCCAAGGTGCCGATGGTTTCCAGTTTTTGCGATCGGTGGCGGCGTTGTTCCAACTGTTGGTTTTGCTCTCTCAGGGCTTTTTGCTCAGTAATATCAACTGCAGAGCCGGCAATATATAATGGTTTGCCAGTCTCATCTTTTATTACAATACCACTCATTAACATCGGAAACGCTGTCCCTTTTTGATTTATATGCCATACTTCTGTAGGTGGATAATATCCCTTTTTTATCAAATTGTTGTTAAGTCGTTTAACCACTTCCATTTGTTTTTGATTATGGAAAAAAGACAGCTTCTGACCAATTAATTCTTCCGGAGTATAGCCATGTATATTAGCAAAGAAGTTATTAATATAGATTATATTGCCGTTCAGATCAGCAATTGCTTTTCCATAACCAGCGTTATCTGAAATAATTTTAAACATCTCAAGTTCTTGTTCCGCTTCTTTTTGCTCGGTAATATCGATCACTATCCCAAAAGATTTTAATGGTTTTCCATGGTCATTAAAAGTTGTTATACATTTTTCTTTTACAATCTTTATTTGGTTATCTTTTGTTAATATGCGATGGTCTATTTGATAATCTTTTTTTGTTTCTAAGGATTTTAAATATGCCGAATTAACTTTTTCCCGGTCATCGGGATGAATAAACGCTAAAAATGCGTCGTAAGTTGCTTTGAATTCTTGTGGCTCACAATCAAAAATTCTGAAAATCTCATCGGACCAAAATAATTCATTGGTCTCAATATCAAGTTCCCAATTACCCATCCGTGCAATGCGCTGGGCTTCTTTTAGTTTCTTCTGGCTTTTTTCGGCTTTTTCTTTGGCTTTATTTAATTCTATCTGCGTCAATTTGTAATCGGTTATATCTTTGACTATTCCGGTTAGTATCTTACTTTTTCCATTTTCATCCAGGGTTACCTTATCCGCCAATCCCAAAACGTACTTTTGTCTTCCGTCTCTTGTATTTATTCTGTATTCAACCGGAATTGGTTTATTTTTAACCATTACTGAGAAATTTGATTGCTCTACTGCTTTTTTATCCTCCGGATGAATGGCTCTTTCGATTACTTCATCTAATTTCCCTGTAAATGTATCTTTGTCAATTTCAAAAATATTATACATTTCATCAGACCACCAAAGTTCATTTTCCGGTATATACCAAATCCAATTACCAATTTTTGCCGTGTGCTGTGCGTTTTTAAGTTGTCTCTCGCTTTCTCTTAGCGCTTCTTTATTTTTCCGGTCTTCCGTAACATCTCTTTGCACACCAAAATGTCCGGTAATTCTTCCTTTTTCATCGTACAGGCAGGTATAATTTCCAGTAATAATCATATCAGTGCCGTCCAGTTTCTTTTCTGTTGTATCGATATGGAACTTTCCTTCATCAAATAATTGTTTCCATACCTCTCTTCCATGATTCAAATTATGAGAAAATAAATCATTGGGTGTAAGTCTTAAGAAATCTTCTTTTATTGCCCCATATTGTTGGAGCATGGCATCATTTATTTTAGTAATTCGCTGATTGGAAAAAACATAATCCAGTGTTTTTTCTTTATCAATATTGTCATTCCATTCTATTGGCTCATCCAGCATCATAAAGAAGAATCCCTCCAAAGATTCATGAAAAAACAAATCAAATAACTTGTGGCTTTCTTTTAATTTTTTTGCAACCCGCTTGCGCTCCGTAATATTCCGAAAAGACCAAACACGACCCGTTATCGCTGACCCTCTTAGTAAAGGTCGGGAGAGCCGCTCAAATACCCGACCATCATTAAAATTGATAACATCAAAACTCACTTCATCACTATTATATAGGTCTTCCACTTTCATTAAAAAACCTTCAGGATCAGTCACCTGATCGAGAATAAGTTGTAGCAGGGTTTCGTCATCCCCGCTTTCCATAAGATCCGGAGGAATTCGCCATAATTCTGAAAAGCGTTCATTAGCATATAGTACTTTATTATCTTTGCCAATTGCTAAAATACCGTCAGCTGTAGAGTGCAGCACGGCCTGAAGAGAATTTTTATTTTCTTTCAACTCTCCTTCAATCTTTTTTCTATCGGTAATATCTACAAAACTCTCAATAAGTTTCTCTTTGCCGTTCATTTGAATGTATTTAACAGATTTTAGGATGGGAATTTCTGTGCCCTTGGATGTGAGCAGGGTTTTTTCTGAGTTATCAACCTTTTGGCCGATATCGCAAACGGGGCAGCGATCTTCATGAGCCGGACAAACAAATTGATGGCATATTTTCCCGATAATTTCATTTTCAGGGCGTCCGATTAATTCCTGAGCATATTTATTTACGATCTCAATTTCTTTTGTTTCAGGATCAACTATCATAATTCCGGCGGAGATATTTTCCAGGAGGGATTTTTGTAATTTTTCCGATTCAATGATTTCTTGTTCATTGTCAAGACGCTTTATCAGCATACCGGTCAGGTCGGCAAAGGTTTCCATCAGTTCGCGATTCTGCAATTCATCTTTGCCGGTAAAAAGGAGTGTAAAATCACCGAGCATTTTGCCATCTTTTGTCGTTTTTACAACAGCAGTTTTTCCGATTTTAAAGGTGTTACATAATAAATTTATAATATCTTTGGTGACTACATTTCCGGTAAGATCGGTTATTTTTTCAAAAACAGTGGTTTGATTTTCTGCAATTTTCTTCTGCCTTTCCCGATCGTATTTCCATTTTTTATCAATAAAATCAAATCCAAGTAAGGATATTCCTTTTTTTAAATGCTTATTCATTCCGGAAAAGGCAACTGTGGAAAAATCCCGCCCATTTTTATCAAATTTATTCAATACCGCATATTTTGCGCCTGATATTTCTCTCGCCTTATCGGCGATATAATTAAAATCCAGGCTTTCAGCATCGAATTCATTGAATTTTGAAGCGATTTCAGAGATGATTTTCGGCGCGGAAATATCTGTAAAAATTGTAATAAAATATTCCTTTTGAGGGGAGTAAACCTGGACCCGATAATGGTTTCCAAGGGGTTCCGAATAGTGTTCGAAACTTTCTTCCGTTTCTTCCAGAGCAACCGTTCCATAGAATCCTATCCAGTCAAACTCACCCGTTTCAATTCCCGGAATGGCTTCGGTAACATTTTTCCCGATAATCTCTGATTGTTTCAGTCCGGTCAGTTTTTCAAAGGCTTCATTGACTTCAATAAATTCATAATCTTTCGGTTTATTATCTTCATCTAAGACTATTCTGTGCAGAGCGTAGCCAAAGGGTGAGTTTTTAAAAATATTTTTATTGGTTTTCATTGTATGATTCCATACTGGTTTTATTCCGGTTTAGGTTATCTTTCATCCAGCACCTCCCGGATGGTTTGAATAATTTCCTCCAACAGAATTGGTTTTTGGATCAATTTCAGAATACCGGCACTTATCAGAGAACACCATTGAGCAGCAGCAGAGTTAACGTTTTGGCTCGCGTTTCAAAGTTGT
>CAYTLS010000205.1:0-5114 GCA_964438745.1 uncultured bacterium | reverse complement strand
ACTTTCCTGCGAATACCGCAGGATGCCGCGAACATTGAACTTTTCTTTGTTGCGTTTGAAAGGTTCAATGCTGAACAATTCCTTCATATATCGCTTGACATCTTTATTGAACTTCCGCTTTTCCTTCGCTGTATATCCCTCGCCGACAAATACAATATCAACACATTGATGGGGATGTCCGGCAATATTCGCCTCGTAAACATGATCATTTGAATTTGCTTTGTTTTCGGTGATAATGTGATAATCTGCCGGATCAATAACTTTTTGATATATGGGTGAAAGTATATTATACTGATCCCGTTTTTCGATGACAAATAGGCTCTTGTTTTTGGGATAAGGAATAAGGGCTGTTTCATGATAAGCGCGCTTGATTCCTTTTCCGGCCGGCGCGGTAGTCTGGTATTCATGAAAATAATTGTTGAATCCTTTGGAATAGATCAGTGTATTGGAATTTACATCAAAAATCTTATAGTAATATTTTCCATTGTTGAATTCATCAAATAAGGAGTTGGGATTACCGGCCCACTCACCCTCTTTATAGATCATATCCAGCACGATTTCATCATTTTCTTTATCACCCACATGAAAATAATCAATGCGCATGGTACGGTTTTCAAAAAAAGTTTCAAAATCAATGGCAAATAACTGATTCATTGCCAGTAAAAGGTATAAAATAATTAATCTCTGTCCCATTTTTCGTCCCCTAAAATATTGGTAGTGTCAAATTTTTCCCTCTGAACAATAGTTTTAAACCCTCTCCAGCCTGCTGATAGGATTCGGGCAGGTGGCATCTTTCCGTGAGAGCCGGTCATGAGCCTGGTTTTGCAGCCGGATTGATCTTAGTCATAATTTTAAACAATCAGATTATTAGTAAACAACCACTTGTCTTGTTGTATCCTCCAGATGAATCGGGCGGAACAAGGGAGTTGTGAAATTGATATTAAAGAGCACGTTTTATTCATTTTTTTCCTCTCCCCCCTTTTGAATTTTTTTTAAAATCATATCCACAGGTGTAAGATACTTCTTTTCACTGTTACAGGGCTTACAACTGGTTACAATGTTTTTTTTTGTACTCTTTCCACCACGACTGAGCGGGATAACATGATCCATTGTCAATTCATCCCTGTCAAATTTTTTCCCGCAATAATGGCAAATGCCCTCGTTCAGTTTGTTCTGCCACCATTGTGAATTTTTCAATTGACGGGCTTTTTCCCGTTCTTTCTTGATATGCTTTTCGTCTTTCTTTATATCAATCCAATCATCCATTTTGTACGTCGCTTATATTTTTATCAATTGTTTTAATTTTATCTTCAATCTCCAAAATTGCAGTTTGGTCTTCTTCCCATTTTACCATAGCCGCTTCCAGGTTTTGCTCCACAATTTCTTTACGTTTCAAGGCTTTCTGTAATTTTTTCAATTGATTGTTCTGATAGATCTCTACGTCAGCCAATATAGTTTCAATTTCTTCTATTTCCGATTCAATTTCAAATACATTATTCTCAAATTTTGATTCACGATTTTTAAGTTTTGTCAATTCCTTCTGAAGTAATCGTCGCTCCTGAACGAGGTTTTTCTTTTCTGAAGTGGTGACTTTCTTTTTACTATCCGATTTTTTTACTCGCACATCTCCGGTTCGATCCAGGTAATCCTCACCAAATTTAGCGATAAATTCAGTGTAATTTCCCGGAAAGCGGTTATATCCTCGCGGCGTAATTTCAAAAATAGCGTCTGCCACTTCATCAATAAAAAATCGGTCATGGGACACAAATATTATGGTTCCGGAAAATTGATTCAGGGCTGCTGCCAGCGCTTCAATGCTCTCCAGATCCAAATGATTGGTGGGTTCATCCAGGATCAGGACATTGGTTTTCATCATGGTCAATTTTGCGAAGATCAGACGAGCTGTTTCTCCACCACTGAGATTACCCGTTTGCTTTTCCATATCCTCATCGGAAAATAACATTCTCCCTAAACTTTGGCGTAAACTGCCAATACTCTCACCTGTAAAATGTCTCTGCAGCCAACTATAAACCGTATCATCCTCCGGCAACTGTTCTTTATGATTTTGCGCGAAGTACCCAAAATTAATATTATCCCCCCAAGAATATGATCCGGAATTATATTCAAGTTCATTCATGATGATTTTCAGCAAGGTGGTTTTTCCAATACCATTGGGACCGATAATCGCGATTTTATCTCCGCGATTGGCTTTCAGATCGATATTGTGCAAAACCTTTTTATCGCCAAAACTTTTATTGATCTGATTCACTTCAATAACAGGATTGCCGGAAGGCCGGGATTCCTGAAATTTAAAAAACGGATGACGGCGGGAAGACTTTGCAATCCGAATATCCTCCATTTTTTCAATCTGTTTTTTACGACTGTTGGCCTGGCGGGCTTTCGTGGCTTTAGCCCTGAAACGATCAACGAATTTCTGTAATTCTTCTTTATGTTTCTCCTGCTTTTCAATCTCTTTCTCTTTACGTTCGACCTCAAGTTCCTTTGCCCGGATAAAGTATTCGTAATTGCCCTTATAAATTTTTAGGGTTTCATAATCGATATCAACAATATAATCAGAGACTTTATTAATAAAATGATGATCGTGTGAAACCAGCACGACAATACCATCATAATCTCTGAGATAATTAGCAAGCCAGTTGATAGAACTGATATCAAGATGGTTATTGGGCTCATCAAGCAACAGGATGTCGGGTGACGAATAAAGACATTGTGCCAACAGGACACGCAGTTTATAGCCTCCCGAAAGAGTTGACATTGTATGCTGGTGTTGCTCAGTAGGAAAACCCAGACCTTTTAAAATTACCGATGCCCTGGCCTCTGCTGTATACCCCCCAAGTTTGTCAATTTGCAACTCCAATTCAGCCAATCGATGGCCTTCATCAACAGACAGATGTTCTTTTTTTTCCAGTTTTAATTTTTCCTGAGTTAATTGCCACAGTTTTTCCTGTCCCATCAAAACGACATCTATAATCTTTACCGTTTCAAATTCAAACTGGTTTTGTTTTAGAAAACTGATGGATTTTGTAGAGGGGATATTTACTTGTCCACCAGTAGGCGTAATTTCACCGGAAATTAATTTTAACAGGGTGCTTTTTCCTGACCCATTGGCTCCAACAATGCCGTAATTATTGCTTTCTGAGAAGCTCATGGTGACCTCGTGAAATAGAACCTTATCACCAAATTCCATCGATATATTTTTTAATTGTATCACTTTATCCTCAATATTTTAAGGCATAATATTAACCAAATTGAGGAAGAAATACCAGTATGTTCATTTATTTTATTGATCCCAAAAAAAACATCCGTTCCGGCAATTTAATATAGAGGATTATTTCCTTATAAATTTCTGTATATTCACAGGTTGAACTATTCACGGATTTTTAAACTTTTCAAACGAATCAAAGAAAATTAATAATTTATGGTTCAAAGCCATTATTTCATAAAAGGGGTAATAAATTCCCCTCTTGCTACGAGGAAACAATTAACCAGGAATTTTTTTCCGAATTATCCTTGTTAATATTGTTGGTGTCCATTTATTATCAATACCTTACCTGCTTAATGCCTTTATTTATGGTGATGAACTGATTATAGTAGCCCTTTATCCGGGCCAGCCAACCTGTTTTAACCTGAATATCATTCTAGCCGTCAGGAGCCGGATATTCCATCTGTCAAAAGCCGGTAGATCCAAAAATTTTCCAAATCATTTTATTATTACATATTATGTAAATTATTAATTTTTATTAATTTTGACTAAAGAATTTGAAGATTCATGGGTAATTCAGATTAAAATAGTAGGGTTTTGCCCAGTTGCATTTTCTTATAATCTGTCTCCATTCCGTGAGAAACTTACTTCATTTTGTTGGTACCCTATTTCTTGTTTGTATTTCTATAAAAATGAGTAATGCTTGAAAATAGTAATTTTCAACAATGAGGCCATCAGACTTACCTCAGCAAATACGATTATTGTTACTAAATTATCATTTTTTTATTCTTTATTTTTTAAGCTACTGTTGATAACTGCCCAATAATTAATCCTCGACAATCATGCGATTTTTATACCAGAGCACTAGAATGGATAATTCTTATCTTTTCAACCGGTTAAGTTGGTTTACTGAATAAGCGAAAGTGCTGCTGCTATTATTATTGTTTATAGGTTGTCGGCGCTTTGTTTGATTAAATTACATTCAAAATACATCTATATTATCAAAATTCACAAAAGAATATAGATATTTTTTTATAATTTAATTTTCACTTACAATAATTAATTTGTAAACTATATGATACAAAATGAATTAAGGAGACATATTATTAAGATATTTATTAATGGTATATGATTTGCTATGACCGTTAACTGATATAGATGAGGAAAAATATATGTATTTCTTAAAAAAATTAGCCCTAATTATCTTATTGGTTATATCCAATGGTATTTCAGCCCAAAAAATGGAAGATAAAGCAAACCGTTCAGATGTTTTGTTTTACAAGGCCACCTCTGATCAGAAAGAAATCATTTTATCTTCAACTCCTACAATAAATAATGAGCAAAAAATCATCCTTAAGATTAAGACACCAAATATAAAGAATCCAATAGAAACCGTTTTTCAGACAACTCAAAACTTTGTTCTTGTCGATATTCTGCTTTACTCTGAATCAATCTACTACCTTTCAGGTTATGAAAAATTATCCAGTACTCAATATAATATTGCCCTCTTGAATGTTCATGCGAAGGAAGGTCTTCGTTGGTATAAAAAATATGCCAAAGAAGGAATAGAAATTCCGAAGTCAATTATAAAACTAAAGGACGATAATATAGGTATTGGTGGGTTTTGCGCGTCAGAAACAGAAGAATATTTTAAAGTTTTAAAAAATGATCTCCATGTATTAAAAGTATCCCCTGATGGCAATCGTATTTGGACCAAGACAATTGGATTGAAAAATATTGATGAAGCATTTTTAGATTTCACCGTTACAGCAGATAATGAAATTATTCTGCTGGGCAAGCGAAAATATTTTAATGACAAACTCTATATAACCAAAATTAATAAATTCGGTAATATTGCCTGGCAAACAACACATGATATTGGTCATTTGAT
>CAYTLS010000204.1:0-5129 GCA_964438745.1 uncultured bacterium | reverse complement strand
TTTTTCAAAGATGTCATAAATTATGTTTTGCTGTAATCTGATTTGTTGTTCCATATCAATTTTTAGTAAATATTTCATTCCGTCGGTTACCAGCCAGCCGGAAAACTTTTTCACCGCTTCATTCTGATGCATAATCGAGAATTTGATCCAGACCAGGTCGGCCAATTTTTTTTCAATCGATTCGTTCTCATCTCTTATTTCCTGTAATTTTTTTATAGAAAATTGGTTTCCATAATCGACAATCGAGCGAAAGAGCTCATCTTTATTTTTAAAATAGTAATAAAGTGCCGGCTTGGTAATCCCCACGGTTTCGGCAATCAAGCGCATAGAGGCTTTTTCATATCCCAATTCAGGAAATAATTGTATTGCCGCCATCATAATTTTCGATTTAGTGTCCTTTTTATTTTGCATAAAAGCCTCATTATTTTTACTTACCGACCGGTAAGTTAGTTTTCCGGAACCCCAATGTCAAGGGTTTTTACTTACCGGTTGGTCAAATTCTTACTGTCGCGGTTCTTTGTCACTATTCAAATCAAATAGTTGTCATTCAATTTTATTTTTTTGTATCTTTTATCAAACTAATTACCATTTTCACACCCATACCAAGGAGAAAAACCATAATATGACCTCACTTATAATGAACCGATTAAATGAATTATGGACATCCGGTGAATTTGTTTCCCACCGACATTATCTCAGAAGAAAAAGAGATCACAACCCTTTTGTGAGCGCCAACATAATTTCTGTTCTGGAAAAATGCGGTAAAAAAAATAGTGCGCTCGCTTCAACCATTGACCTGACAAAAAAACAGTTAAAAAATTATCAGATTGGTCATCTGACTTATATGTGGCCGCTCCAGAATTCTTCCTCCAGAATTGGCAATGACAGCCTGTTAAACAAGATCAAGTTACTTGACCTGAGTCCCGATGCTGACTGCAGCTGCATGCAACAAATAGTTCTGGAAGAAAAGGATAATATTGATAAAATTTTTAATGAACTGGCCTTTTATCGAAATGATAATATAAAGTTCAGGTTGCCCAAATTTCAACAGGAGTTGCCCGCAACGGAAAACAGTTTTCTGACCTGGTTTCCGCCCCGTGAACGTTGTAATGGAAAGAAAATGGAAAGCATTGATAGTGTTGTGCAGGCAAATATTTTATGGTTTTTGGGGAAATACAAGGGGCTTGAAATTCCTGGCGCCAATGCGACGATAAATTATATTAAAACAATTTTGAAGAGAGATTTACTGGGGAAATTTCCATTTAAAGTAAGTCCTTATTACCCCTATCCAATTGCAATTTTATATTACATTAGCCGGGCAATTCATTGGGGCCATATTGAATCAATGGAAGACTGTAAAGCCAACATCCTGAGACTGGCCAGCAACCTTCAGCCAAAAACAACTTTGGATCATTTATATCTCGCATCTGTGGGTAAGTTCTGGCAGGATAAAGAACTGTTTGAGGAGCATTTATCTTTTATTCATAAAAACAGGTTAAATGCCGCGGATCCTCTTTTTGTGGCACCCTTTATTTTGCCTGTCGTTCAAGATTTGCCGTTAATTCATGAAATTTCAGCCAGGCCTTTTTCAATGATTAAATTTTCAAGTGAGGCATTCCAGCTTGCATTACTGCTATGGCTCCATCAAAATTAAACTTAATAATCCAGTTTCATTGTCTCTTCAAAATCAGAAAAAATAGAACAGCACCTATTTTTCTACAATCGTACCTTCTTCTTTGTACTGATTAAGTTTATTTCGCAAGGTACGGACACTGATATCCAGAATTTCAGCTGCTTTTGTGCGGTTATTATTGGTATTTTTCAGCGTTTTCAGGATTAGTTTTTTCTCCATTTCCGCTATCGTCATGGGGGCCATATTGTCCATATCAACGGTATCGGTTTTGATACTTTCCGGTTCCATAGAAAAATGATGGGTTTTCAGCACTTCCTCTTTGCCGGAATATAAAATCGCCCGTTCCACCAGGTTTTCCAGTTGACGGATATTTCCAGGCCATTTCCGGGTCATCATGTAATTCAGCGTATCCTTGTCAACTTCCTTATTTTCAAACTTATATTTATCCTTGAATTTATTAATAAAGTGCATGATCAGCACAGGTATATCTTCCGGCCGGCTGCGCAGATTCGGCACTTTGATAGGAAATACATTTAACCGGAAATAGAGATCAGATCTAAATTTCTTTTCATCAATCGTTTGCTGAATATCACGATTGGAGGTCGCCAGTACCCGAACATTGACTGGAATCTCCTTGGCGCTACCAACTCTTGTAATAACCTCTTCCTGTAAAACCCGCAATAATTTAGCCTGCATGGACACGGGCATTTCAGTGATTTCATCCAGCAATAATGTACCGCCATCGGCCTCTTCGAATAATCCTTTATAGGTTTTTATCGCGCTGGTAAAGGCCCCTTTTTCATGGCCAAATAAGGTACTTTCAAAAAGAGTTTCCGGAATCGCCGGACAATTGACCTTAATAAAGGATTGTTTACGCCGGCTACTGTTATCATGGATCGCCTGGGCAATTAATTCTTTACCGGTGCCACTTTCCCCTTGTATAAAAACCGGTGCATCGCTGTCAGCGACAATATCAATTTGATTAAATATCATTTGCATACCGGGAGATTTTCCCACCAGTTTGTTATACTTTTTATCAAAGGAGAGTTTTTTCTTCAGTTTTTGATTTTCTTCTTTGAGTCCTTTGTATTCCATGAACCGTTCAACACGGGATTTTATGTGGGATATTGAGAAAGGTTTTGTAATAAAATCAAAAGCGCCACTATGTAAAGCCTCGACAGCTGTTTTAATTGTTCCATAGGCTGTGATAATCAAAAATCCCAGGTCTTCTTTAATCTTTTTAGCGCTCTGCATTAATTCCAAGCCGGAAATTCCATCCATCATCAAGTCGGTGATAACCAGATCGAACTCTTTTTTCCGAATAATTTTCAGCGCCGCTTCACCGCTTTCACAAACCTTCACATCGTATTTATCTTCGCTAAAAGCTTCTTGCATAATAGCCCGGATGCTATAGTCATCATCAACAACCAGGAGTTTTATCATATATTCCTCCAATTTATTTTTCCCCTCTATTCATTATCTTCTTCATTTGGAAATAATAGCTCATTCTGATTTTTTTTGTATGAATCCAATACTTTTTCTTTTGAAGACAGCATTTTATTATCATTATGCTTAAAAAACATTGGTGATAATTTCTTTATTTTGGCACGTAATTGTTCATTATCCTTTTTCAATTGGGTAACATATTTTTTCAACAGGATGTTTTCATTGTTGACTTTGATGCTTTTTTCCGCCTTTTCCAAAACAGCAAATAACTGGGTCAATCTAAAAGGTTTGATCAAATAATCAAAAACTCTTGTCCGTAAAGCCTCTACAACATTACGAATATCAGGATAACCGGTCATCAGGATAATCACAATTCCGGGATCGATATCGATTAATTCCTGGCTTAATTCCAAACCATCCATACCCGTTAACTTGATGTCCACCAGGGCATATCGATACTCTCCTTTTTGAAAATCCTTTAGCGCGTCTTCCGCAGTCGGATAGGCATCCACATGGTACCCCCTTTCTGCGATTCCAATTTTCAGTACTTCTAAAATTGATTTATCATCATCGACAACAAGAATTTTATGCATTTTTGTCATATTATTCTTCAATCTGGTTGAGTTCAGTAAACAACCGGTTATGTAAAGTTTCCAGTATCTGTTGTGGCGATCCCTTCTCATAAGGATATGAGGTTCCGGTATAGTGAAAGGTAAACACCGGTTTGTCCTCTTTTAAAGTCGTCAGTTTTTCAAATTTGTGCTTAATGCCTGATATCAAAATTTCGCTGGTAGCCGGATTACTATTGGGTATAATTAATAAAAAGGAATCATAGTTTTCCCATAATATAATGATTTTTTCTTCCAATTCAGTATTGATAATATTATTTAAATTAGTATGAATACTATTAATTGTAGATGCTTCATCACTTTCATTGACTTTTTCAATTCTTCCGACAAAAAATGAAACGGTACTGTTTACTTTTTCTGTTTCAGTGATGTATTGTTCGATTACATTTTCAGTGATTGGTGAAATTTTCTTGATATTTTCCGACTCATCGCTTTTTAATGAAAATTTCTTTTGAAAAATCGGTGCCGCCTGGGTTGCTATAATGTTTAATAATTTCAGTTCATCTTCCAGTGGCAGTGAATCTTCTGAATGGGTAAATATCGCCAAATATCCAAGGATCTTATTGTGAAACTTAATAGGCGTTAGAATAAAATTATCTATATCCTCAGTAATTTCAACCTTCTGATCGTCAAGAATTATATGCCCCTTGAAATTATCAATAATTGTGGGATATGTATCGGAAATAGTACGATCATTAATAATTGAAGTGCTGGAAAGCACACAGTTTTCAATAAATTCATCACTCAAGCTGTGGGATTTTTGGATTTTATATTGATCAATATTACCCTGCTTCATAAATATTGCAGACTTCGGTATATTGAGTCCTTCGGTGATCGTGTCAATGATCATTTCCAGTACCATGCCAATATCTGTGATTTGATACAAAATTGAAGAGATATCGTAAAGCGTGGTTACATAAGAAAGCATTTGCTGGATTTTGGAATTTAATATTCTGTTTTCCCTTCTTAACAGAATCTGGTTAACCGCGCGCTCAATACCGATTTTTATTTCTTTGAATTTGAAAGGTTTGCGAATGTAATCATAAACCCCCTGCTGGATTGCTTCAATCACAGAATCAACCGTTGCAAAACCGGTAATGATAAAAGTAAGGGTCTCCGGGCTATACTGTTTAATCGTCCTGGCAATATCCATCCCTGATACATCCGGCATTTTTAAGTCTGTGATGACTATATCAAATTTTTCTTTCTTTAGTTTTTCCACTGCTACTTTCGAATCGGTAAGCCCTTGTACACCATACCCGAACTGCTCGAGAAAGAATAAAAATTCATCAACAATCATCTCTTCGTCATCAATAATCAAAATGCTTATTTTTTCTTTTGCCATATTTTTATTCCTGTTCAATTTTTAGATCATCAATTATAATATTGTCTAAATCCTGGTAAATGATGACCTTTTCAAA
>CAYTLS010000203.1:0-5131 GCA_964438745.1 uncultured bacterium | reverse complement strand
TGGTTCGATCCTCTCCCCTTCCAGTTCCAACTCAATCGTTGGATTGAAGCCTACCATCGGATTACTCAGTCGAAGCGGAATCATTCCCATCTCAAGCACCCTGGATACGCCCGGGCCCATGACACGAACAGTGATCGACAACGGGATTTTGCTATCCGCCATGACCGGTTATGATGACACAGATCCGGCCATGGATGAAAATTATAAAACCGGTACTTACTGGCAAGATCTGGATAAAGCTACTTTGGCGGGATTACGGCTGGGCGTGAACGAAAAATTTCTGGAAGATTCCCTCTATCAATTAGCTGTTGAGGAAATAAAGCAGTCAGGCGCGGAAACCGTGGTATTCGATCCTGAAGAAGTGGATTTTGACGGATTTATTACCTTGCTGGATGGTGATATGCAGGTTGATTTACCGGCATATATGGAAAGCCACGCAGCGAATAATATTCCCTATCGCTCCATCGCTGATCTGGTGGCTTATAATCTTCAGGACACTACCAAACGCATTCCTTACGGTCAGACCTATTTCAATGGCATGGCCGAACGAAAGGTCGACAAAAGAGAACTGATGGATTTAAAAACAAGAATGAATAAGGATGCGGTATCATTTTTTGAAATACCCATGCAAAAACACAATCTGGATGCGGTATTATCCATCAATAACTGGAATGCCGGTCATGCTGCCCTGGCGAAATATCCTTGTCTGACGGTTCCGATGGGATACAAAGAATCCGGCCAGCCAATGGGACTGACCTTTATTGCGCGGCCTTTTGAAGAAAAGAAATTATTGAAAATGGGATGGGCTTTTGAAAAGGCAACAAAGGCCCGGAAATTACCTGAAATGTATGATTAGGGATAGCTTAAATGTAAGCGATCATGCCTATTATCACGAAGTTAAACTATGACAATAGGAATTGTCATCTACAGGTATACACATTAAAGAATAAGACCTGACTAAGGAAAAATCTAAAAGCTAAACTGCATCTCAAAAACAGCGCCCAATACTGTACCGGGTGACAGATCGCTTTCAGATGAAAACAATGGGGTATAGAAAAACCGAACGCCCATTACCCGTTCTTTTTCGACGGCATTGAGCCATTTCCAGCCAACTAAGGTACTGAAAAACGGGCCTGCCGCAAAAAAATCATCACCGCGGTTATCCAGATCAGATTTGTAATCGGGGCCATAATGTAAGCTCAATCCCAGGCCGGGAGCGACAATCATTGAGTTACCATTATTGATTTTTTTGTCAAATTCTACTGAGACTTCCGGTTCAAATTGCAGCATTTTAAAAGCCGCGCCAAACAATATCGGTCGCATCACCGGTATTTCAACCGTAAGTTTTCTGCCCGATTGTAACCGGTAACTGGCTAAAAACATGATATCAGCAATGGGGCCGCCTTTGACATCTTTATCGGAGCCCACACACATTCTTATATCGTCGTAACGGCCACCGGCCATGATCTTTACGCCGTAGTCCTGGGCGTATATATTCATTGACAAAGCAATAAGTATTAAAGCAATAAAAAATAATTTTGTTCGTTTTAGCATCGTGTTCCTTCCGTTTAAACTTTTGATTGTTGTTATTAAATAAGGAACTGAATATAAATTTGAATATCAAATTAAATCTCAATTAAATGCCGGAGCGCGAATGTATAATCCGCATTTTATACTAATGATAATGGTTGCGGTATACAATTCCGCGATCTCCCCTTTTACTAAAAATTAGATTGCATCAGTTCTCACAAAAAGATAAACTTATCTATCAATAAATAAAGGAGAAATCATGAACCTGGATAAATTGAAACACGCAGAAGCACAATTTTTTGCCAAATATCCTGACGGATGGAATGATCCGGCTTTAATGGCCATGGGTAAAAAACACAAAATGGAAAAAATAGTAGCTTTTGCACAGGATAGTTTTGCTAAAGAACGGTTCGACTTACCGGACAAAGTCATTGAAAACATGGCGAAACTGGTGAGTAAATCCACCATGGTTTCCCTGTTCGAAAAACCGAAATTCCGAGACTTTACCAAATCCATGGCCGTGGAGCAAAAGGACGGACTGGCCCACGGACTCTATGAATTTCTTCATGGCAATCAGCAGATGGGCTTTGAAATGATGGTCGAAATTTTAGCGGAAGTCAAACTGGCAAAGTGGACATTGGTGACGGTTTACGGCGCATATTTTGATCCGGAAGTTGAAGTCTTTGTGAAACCCACCACAACCAAAAATATGCTCAAGCATTTTGACATCGATGATATTGTTTATAAACCGCGACCTTCCTGGGAGTTTTACAGTAAATATCGTGACTACATCAATGACCTAAAGAACAAAGCCGATGACCGGCTCTATACCAGCAATGCGGCCTTTTTGGGGTTTCTGATGATGACTTGTTTGTGATTTTTTATTCAATAATTACAAGGGTGGGAACAGCACAAAAATAAAAGGATTTTGAATATTTAGAAATTATTGATATGAAGGATAATAACAACGATCTTCATTCTGAGCATAACGATTTAATTGACAAACAATTAAGTAAAAAATTCAAACTGTTGAATCAAAAATACAGGTAATAGCAATTTTTCAAACCAGCAGAAATCCACGAAATTGGTTTGATAGCATTTAAGATATAAACCTATTATTAAACAAGGGGTTCCAGCCCCTTGTTTATTTGGTGGACAAATTTATCAAAAACTGCCCCTCAAATTATATTTTACACAAAAACAGTTGCCATTCTAACGAACGTTAGATAAATTCACTACGTCTAATTAATAGGATACGATTATGAACCAGAAAGAATTTACAGAGCAAATGCTCTATCGATCAGCGGAATTTTTCATTGACAATGGCTACGAACAGACATCCATTGCCGAACTTAAAGATAAACTGATGATTGACCGCCAGTTTTCAGACTCAAATTCTTTGACCAAATCCGTTCTTTTAAAGGCAATATTGAAACAATATCTGAACCAACAAAAAAGCAACCAATGTCAAAAAGGAACTGTTGTGAAGCCGCTCAGTCCCTTTTGTATTTGGTATTTGTAATTCAAAAATCAGGAAAAAAATATGGCCCAACAAGACACAAAAGATCGAATTTTCACCACTGCTGTCAGACTTTTTTTCACCAAAGGATATCATGGCACCTCCATTCGCACATTAGCAAAGGCCGTCGGGATAAAAGAAAGCACCCTCTATTATTATTATCCCGGCAAGGAAGCCCTGCTGGATTCGATTTTTAATTATTATAAGCAATCCTTTGAAGGGGCAATACCAACTGCAGAAGAGATAAAAGCAGATGCGCGAAAACATGCTGATCCGGTGGATCGTTGGATGCAGGGTAGCCTGGGGCTATTTGAAAAATTTCCACCACTAATGGAACCTATTATGGGCATTCTGTTCAACGAAATGTTGATCAATGAAAAATGTCGTTATTTTGTGTTGCATGAAATGATTCCTATTCATCGCAAATTAACCATTACAATATTACAGGATTTTGCAGAGCGCGGTGAAATCAAGGATATTGACATCGCAGAGACAGCCCGTCAGTATGTGTATATGTTCTTGGGAATCGGGTTGGAAAATATGCTGCGAATTATTGAAGGGGATGAACAGGAAGCCATACAGGCTGACATGTTTCAGCGCATTGAGCATTTTGTTAAAACACTCATAAAATAAGGGAAATATTAAAATGATAAAAAAGTTCATAATATTCATCTTGATTGTCCTATCAATCTCTCTGTTTTCCTGCTATTCTATTCGGAAGGAGCATCAGGAAGCACGGAACCTGCCAATTGAAGCTATTAATTTTTCACAATTGAAAGATGGGACCTATGTTGGCCAATATGATGGTGGTATGTATCAATGGCGGAAAAATGAGGTGGAAGTTGTTGTTGAATCCGGAAAAGTCATTTCGATTCGCCTTTTAAATAGAGATGATCCGGGAGCGGAAAACAGTGATCATTCCATTCTTTTTAAGCGGGTGATGCAGGCACAATCGCTGGAGGTTGATGCCATTAGCGGCGCTACCCTTACTTCCAATGCTTACCTGAAAGCAGTTGAAATCGCATTAAAAAATGCACAATAACAGCAAGGAGATATTATGAATTGTATTATTTCATATTCAAGGACCGGGACCAATGAGCGACTGGCAACCGAAATAGCCACAGGTCTTTCACTGAACCATTATCAAATACAGGAAGTAAATGCCAGTACTTATTTTAGAATTACAATAGATTTGGTGTTTAATCGAATGCCGAAAATCATAACACCGGATATTCCGGACCATAAAAGAGACTTGTTGATTTTAATTAGCCCGGTCTGGTTCGGTAAAATCGCTTTTCCCATACGCTCCTTTCTAAAGCAACAGAAAGGGAAGATTAATCAATACATATTTATTTCCTTGAGCGGCGGTGGTGATGGGCCGGATTCTAATCCGAAATTGTCTAGTGATCTGACCAAAAGAACAGAAAAGGAACCGCTAGCGGTAATAAACAAGCATATAGCCGATTTTTTACCACAAGACCCAAAACCTACTCCAAAGGAGATTGAGAATTATGCAATTACTGAGCGGGATTATGAAATTGTCACGAAAGAGTTGACCAATAAAATCAAGCAGATCATTGCTGACAAATTAAACTGACGTGAATTTTTCCAGAAAAATTGACTTCCATTCGAATCAAAATTTAAATTATCAGGCCAGATCAGACAGGTGCTTTATTAATTTTTCAGGTGTAATTAAATTATCGGTGCTGGCTTTTTGGCTGCAGGTATGGCGGGCAACAATTTGTGCTGCATTGATCGACTCTGCAATTGATCTGTCCTCAAGATAATATTGCGAAAGAAATCCCACTGCAAGACCGTCACCGGCGCCATTAGTATCAATGACCGGGCCACCAAATTCAATTGCCGGGAAATAGTGAATTTCACCCTCTTTTCCCAGGGCGCAGCCTTGTTTTCCCAACCCTGAAATTATAATTTTATCGGGATATTTTTGCCAGATTTTTCGAATAATGGATTGGGGGTTTTGGAAATTAACAGCACTGAAAAAGAGCACATCAGCATATTCCATAAAATCCTGTCTATAATCGTCATCAATATCCACAATATCCTGAAGGTCTACTGAAA
>CAYTLS010000202.1:0-5138 GCA_964438745.1 uncultured bacterium | reverse complement strand
GTACCCATTCGCGGGTAACATCGGAATTTTCTCCAACACCGCCGGTAAAGACAATGGCATCAGCCCGGTTGAGTACGCCCATATAGGTACCAATATATTTTTTGATTCTGTAGCAGTAAATATCCAGGGCCAGTTTCATTTCCGCGTCACCTTCCAGAGCCTTGTCTTCGATATCCCGCATATCACTGGTTTGGGCAGTAATACCCAGCATACCACATTTTTTATTGAAATAGTTGTTCATCTCGTTTTCGTTCTTGAGACCCTCCATTTTTGAGATATGAAAAAGGACCCCAGGATCCACATCACCACAGCGGGTTCCCATGATCAGCCCTTCCAGAGGGGTAAATCCCATGGATGTATCAACAGATTTTCCTTTGTCAATGGCTGTTACACTGGCGCCATTACCCAGGTGAACCGTGATAATCTTAAGTTCTTCAAATTTTTTGCCCATCATGTCAGCAGCCTGTTTAGCTACAAAAGAGTGGGAGGTGCCGTGAAAGCCATAGCGTCTGATACTGTGCTCTGTGAGAAACTTTTTAGGAATACCATAGGTGTAGGCTTTGGCTGGTATGGTGCTGTGAAAAGCAGTATCAAATACACCGACATTGGGCTTGTTAGGCAATTCTTCCATGGCGGCTTCAACGCCTCGGATATTAGCCGGATTATGCAACGGAGCAAAATCAATACATTCCTTCAGGACGTCCATAACATTGTCATCAATTTTGATCGATTCCGTGAGTTTGTCGCCACCATGAACCAACCGATGTCCAATTGCATCAATTTCTTCCAGTGAATTAATGCAGCCGTGTTGATCATCTGTTAACAACTCGATGATATTGTCGATCGCAGCTTTATGGTCAGGTATATTCGGTTCGAACACATTTTTTTGACCATTATTTTTATGGACGATCCGGGTGCCATCGATGCCGATTCTTTCCACGATTCCCTGGCATAGAACATTTTCGCTTGTAGTGTTAATAAGTTGATACTTTACGGAAGAGCTTCCGCAATTAAGGGTTAGTACGTTCATAATTCACCTTTTTTTATTTTTTTTAATTATATATTAAACTCTATTGGGTAAATTTTATCGTAAAAAAGCAAACAATTATAAGAAATTTATTGATATTTTCAAATGGAAATAATTGAAAGGATGATATCGGGATTATCACTGTTGCTCCCACGAAAGATTATCCGCCAACCAATAAAAATTATTGTCTGTACTGAATTTCCAATATATTTAGACCTTTGGTAAACCAATTGCGGTTTTTCTGCCTACAAAAACTTTGTAAACCCTAAAAAGTTCACTTATTTTCTTAAAATTTAATTATATTTATTATATGTGGCTGAATAGGAAAATAATCACCATACTTACCTTTTTTGTAATATACTTTACACAATATTGCCATGGAGAGAAAATTTCGAAAGAAATAATTCCCTTTGCGGAAAAAAAATATGCACTTACCAAAATTTCCTCCCTGAGGCATACTGATGAAAATCTTTTTGGAATTGGCTATTATTTTAATTCTAAAGGAGAAAAAATTCCAGGCTCAAGTTTCCTTGCCCTTTGCGAATTAAACCAAAACACCGAGTACAGTATTACCTGGAAATATGAACTGCCCGGAAATATTCGCGGTGATTTTCAAGATTTCACTCTTCATGACATTGATAATGATAGCGTTCAGGAAATTATTGCTGTCGCCGATATCAACAATTCTATTCCGAATTTCTCCTCCCTATACATTTTTTCTCAAGAACAGGGACAAATAGAACTGAATCCTCAATATTCTTTTCCTTCGGATTCCATTCCCCGCAAAATCAAAGCCTTGATGCATTACCAGGACAATCAATTTTTCCTGCTCCATCAAGACCGACAGTACAAGGTTTCGATCATTACCATTGCAAATAACCACATTCAAATCTCCCCTCGTTGGGAACAAAAAGATCCCGAGAAATATTTCCGCACCAAATTGCTTCAGGTCAGGGGTGATTTTGGCAACAAACTCCTGGTCCGCGCTGATTCCGACCTGCTGTATATCACCTATTTGGATAGTGATGATCCCGAAGATGCAACATACACTCTTTTTGAACCCAATGGCGATGTCTGGGATATTAATAATATTGTTGCCGGTGATTTTAATGGAGACGGACAAGATGAAATTGTCGCCGGCTTGATCAATGGTGGCATTAATATGATCAAACAATTTCCAGACTCCCTAACGACGTTTAAACTGCTCAGTTCTGCAAACAGCATTGATCAACTCTATACCATTGATATTGACAATGACAATCGGGATAATTTGATTCTGATCAATGCCGATGGAAAATATTTAAAAAATTACAGTTACAATCCGGACAGCGACAATTTTTGGTCAACCTCGCTGTTAGCCACGACGGACATGATCGGTATCAAATTTTTAAATTATTGCAATATGCCGGAAACAGAGAGCTATTGCTTTAGTTATATATATCCCGAATTTTCACATCATGGTATTTTTCGACTAAGGGTTGTACCTGAAAAAACCGATGCTCCCGAAGATGAAATTCACCAGTCTTTTCCACCGGCACAAGCTCCGGCTCCACCAACAACTCTTTTTGGCCAGATTGACAGCCTGTTAAACCGGTTCACCGCTGTTGAAGGCGTTTTGGAAAAAGTCATCATACCGCAAACCAGTCACGCCATTATCAGTGGCGCCACCAACCGGCAGGCGAAACAGGCCGATTTTATTATTGAACCGAATCAGTTGTTTACCAGCAAGGTGGATCTCTACTCTGTTTCTTCGGAAAATTTGAATTATACAATTGAAGCGCCGGAAGGATTTCGTTTCAATCTGCATAACCGTACCTTTACCTGGTCGCCTGATTTCTCACAGCTTGGGTTGCATCATGTCAAAGCCCGCTTTTACTGGGATGACGTGGAAATCAATAAAGAATTTACAATTTTTGTGAATGACCCGATTCAGATCACCAACAGGTTACCGGAAATAAGCATCATTCAATTTGGTGAAATATTAACCTATCAACTGCGAATAAAAGATCGCAATCCCGCTAGTTTTATTAAATATACGCTGCATAATTACCCCGCCGGGGTTACGCTTTCAGATCAGGGAAGAATCAATTGGAAACCCAGCGCCAACCAGGCTGACTGGTATGATTTTAGACTCTCTGTAACAGATGGTTATTCGGTTGATGAATTGACCTTTTCTATATTTGTGAACCATCCCGTACAACTGCCTCAACAAAGTACCGAAACAATTACATTGGGCGAAAAATTATCCCACCCAGTCAAAATTTTTGATAAAAATAACGGCTTCTATCTGAATCAATACGAAACCATTCCAAAAATAGCCGATTGGCGGCATTCAGGTATCTATGAAACAGTGATCCTGTCCCGCGACGCCAAAAGCCAATTACCCGACATTATTGATGAATTACAAAATTCTGGCGCTTTTTTAACCACAGAAACATTTACCATACAAGAGGCTATTTACGAACAAAATAAGTTGATCCTGTTTTATACCTACGAGGAAAACAATCAGCCGGAATTCTCAACCGTTTTTACCCATTTTTTTCGACACATCAATCTGCCGGTGGCAAATCACACCTCATTTATCGAGCCGGAATTTTACAACTATACAATGAAGCAGGGACCTGATAATGCTCATATTACTAAAAATGGTATTATCAAATGGCAACCGGATCAACAGAATCTTGGAACAAATCAAATCGCCTATACAGTCAGCGACGGCTACTATTCCGATGAAGCTGTATTGACTGTTTTTGTTAATTATAAACCGAAAATCATCTCGCATCCAAAAACCTATGCCAACCTAAATTCAGAATATGAATATCAGCTTGATGTGATTGATAAAAATGCCGGCGAACCCCTTGTCTATACCCTTTTAGAAGCTCCTCAAAACACGCACATAACACAGGATGGATTATTGACCTGGTCGGTTGGTCAGGATCATTCGAAGCTGAATAACTATTTTAAATTAATGGTCAGCGATCAAAAGGATACGACCTACCAGGAATTTGTCGTTAACATAAACCAGAAACCTGTGGTCAACACACCGGAATTGCTGACCACAAAGATGAATCGCTACTTTGAATATAAGGTGGATGCCGTGGATCCGGAAAATAGTGCACTCATCTTTAAACCAGTAAAAATGCCGGCTACAGCTAATTTTGATTATGAAAAAGGGCTGCTTTTCTGGAAACCGGAAAAAGAAGACCTCGGTAAGCATCAAATAACAATTAAAGTTTCTGACAAGGAAGGCAACTCTACCGTCAACACCTTTTCTCTGATGGTCACAAAATCAACAATAAACATCAGAACAATATCAATTATTAGCGCCGGTACTGTCATTCTCGCTTCACTTTTTTTCCTGGCATTCTAACTTTTCTATTATTTTCAGTACTCTGTTGAAAGCATTCAGTAAACTTTTTTTCCTTTCATTCAAAGATCACCAGATCAAAACCACTGGTATACATTCTATTTTTTCCATTTTATAGCTATATATAATGGTAATGGCAAATACTGCTTTCGCTTTGTTTTCTATACCTCAATCATTCTATCCGTTAGATGCATACCTCACTCTATATTTTGTCGAATTTTATTGTTTTGTTATATTTTCATATCTATCTATCCTATTTGTATATGATTTGTATGAAAATATACCCTTTAACACTGTTGATTATTAATCTTTCACAAAAAATAAAGGATATATCGATTTTGTAATACTAAAAGCTGTTTTTAACTAAAATTTATTATCTTTAGCACATATTTTTATATATATTACTATATTTGCATAAATTTTTAAATAGCATTGCCTCCAATAATTAAATAAATAAAAAACTAAAGGGGTAAACCGATAAGCAAACTAGAAGTTAATTGAAATTTGTAAATAATAACTATTGGAGCAAGGAAGCTCTGAACCACAAGGAGGTAACAATGAGTTTAACACAAATTAATTCAAACATTCAGGCACTTAATTCTTTGAACGCTTTAAAGAATATCAATGGCCGTATGTCAATGCACCAAACAAGACTCTCAACAGGTAAAAAAATTAACTCAACCGAAGAAGATCCGGCAGGATTTGCTTTGGCGACCGGTCTGGAAAGACGAAGAAGAGGTTTAG
>CAYTLS010000201.1:0-5167 GCA_964438745.1 uncultured bacterium | reverse complement strand
ATTGGCGCTGCTTATATTCATAAAAGCGATGTGGTTTTTGATAAAAAAGACTGGATAGTATAAATGAAAAAATATTTAATCATATGTATATATTTATGTTTCATATCCTGTGGAAAACAGGAGGATGCAGTTAATCTCAGCCATTCACTTTCTCTGGTTGATAGCATTGAAGTTGACGGAAAAACCCTATCGTTCATCTGGATTTATGCCGACGCGCCGGATTACAAGCCTGTGGAAGCCACTGGCGAAGGCATAACCTGTGTGGATGATGTGGGCCGCTACCTGGAAGTTTTGGAACATGAGATCGTCACGAAAAACAATTCTGCCCTAATTCCCCTTGCGAAAAATATGGTCAATTTTCTGCTTTATATGAGCCGGGAAGACGGGTTGTGGTACAATTTTATGTTTCAGGACGGCACGATTAATAAAGACCATATCAACAGTGAAGCTGAATTTGGTTTTTGGGCGGTTCGTGGATTGCGGGGACTGGCAGCCGGATATAATATTTTCCATGATAATGAAGAACTGCGCCAGGTCATAGAGATGCGAATTTATTCAATGGAGCCTCATCTTGGAAAAATTCTCAGCAATTATCCTGGCGTTACTGATGTGAATTATGGCCAAAAACCCAATTGGATGATACAAGGCGCGGCGGATATTACCAATGAAATGTTACTGGTTTTGACCGAACTGCAACTTACGGGAGATTTTGATTACCGGGATGAAATTGAAAAATTCTCCGAAGCCCTGATAATATCACAATACAAAGAGGACAACTCAGATATTACCGGAATGTATTTTTGCTGGAACAATATTTGGCATGGCTGGGGGAATTCCCATGCCTTTGCCCTCTTGGAAGCCTATAAAATCACAAAAGATGAAGCCTGCCTGGAAAGTGTAAAATTGTGGGCGGATAATTTTGTTCCCTTTTTTATTGAACACAATTTTCCCCGCAAAATAACTGTTGCCAACCAGGATTTCGAGATGGAAACCTACCCCCAGATTGCTTATGGGTTGAATTCGGTTTACAGGGGAATAAAATCCCTGGCAGAAATAACGGGAAATAAAAAATATGAAGATTACGCGAAACGGGTTTTTCAGTGGTATTCCGGAAACAATATCGCCAATACGAAAATGTACAATTCCGGTACCGGTGTCTGTTTTGATGGTATCAATGCAGAAAGTATTAATAAAAACAGCGGGGCGGAATCTACGATTGAATGCCTCCTTTCCATGCAACTCAGAGAAAAATATTAAGCAGGAAGTGATAAAAAGGACAGGAAATTTTATGGCACAAATTGAATTGAAAAAAATTGGTAAAACCTTTGATAATAATGTTAACGTGATTGAGAATCTTGACCTGCAAATTATTGACGGGGAATTTTTGGTTCTGGTGGGCCCGTCGGGATGTGGAAAATCCACGACCCTGCGGCTGATTGCCGGCCTGGAAACTATTACAGCAGGAGAGATATTCATCGCTGATAAACTGGTTAATAAAATTCCACCAAAAGACCGGAACATTTCCATGGTTTTCCAGAACTATGCCCTCTATCCTCACATGACTGTTTATGATAATATGGCTTTTGGCCTGAAATTGCGAAAATTCAAAAAACCGGTCATAAAAAAAATGGTGAAGGAAGCAGCCGAAATTCTGGAACTGGAAAATCTTCTGAACCGAAAACCAAAGCAACTTTCCGGCGGGCAGCGGCAACGGGTTGCCCTCGGCCGTGCCATTGTCAGAAAACCGGCTGTGTTTCTTTTTGATGAACCGCTTTCAAACCTTGATGCAAAACTTCGGGTTCAGATGCGTTCGGAAATTAAAAATCTCCATAAAACCCTGCAAACAACCATGGTCTATGTCACTCACGATCAAACCGAAGCCATGACAATGGGCGACCGGATCGCTGTCATGAAAGAGGGGGTTATTCATCAATTGGATACGCCATTAAATGTTTATCATGATCCGGCGGATAAATTTGTCGCCGGCTTCATTGGCAGTCCAGCCATGAACTTTCTCAGTGGTAAAATCGAAAACAATCATATCATCATTGAAAATGGAAAATTCAATCTCCCGCTTTTCAATCAGCACAAAAAATTACTAAAAAACCATGATAGTCAAGATATAACAATTGGAATTCGGCCTGAGAGTATTACACTGCACAAAGAAACCGACCAGTCAGTAGAGGTAAATCTACAGTGCGATATCGTGGAACCAACAGGCCATGAAGCGCTGATTTATCTCAATACCGGCGAAACAAAAATGGTCTGCAAAACCAATGAATATGACCATGAAACCCGGAAAAAAGACCGTTTGAATGTTTATTTCAATATGGAAAAAATGTTGTTCTTTGATGCTGAAACAGGCGCAAGACTAAGAAGCCGATAATGAAAATTTATCAACAAAATAGAACACACTATTAATCACCATATTTCTAAATAAAATCAGTTTGAACGCTATTTCAATATTTCTTCATAGATATCTTCTCTTTCATCATTTTTTTACAATGTTTTGTAAACCTTTTATTCTGTTGCCGCTCCAGAAAAATACCTTTTTCACTTTTTTTTAGATTCAAGTATGCGATTTCTTTTTTGAGTTCCAGATAACTATTATACCGGTCGGGAGTTATTAAGTCCTTACCTATTGCTTCTTGAACAGCACAACCTGGTTCTCCATTGTGTTGACAATCATTGAATTTACAATTTTTGGCAATACTGGAAATTTCCTGGAATACAGTGTCAACATGTTCATCATCAGCCCATAGTTGGATCTCCCGCAATCCGGGGGAGTCAATGATAAAACCCCCGGCATCGATTTCATACATAATTGAGGTTGAAGTTGTGTGTCTTCCTCTTTTATCCTGTTTCCGTTGCTCACCTGTTTTTTGCAGGTCCTCTTTAATCAGGATGTTCGTTAATGCTGATTTTCCTACCCCGGATGGCCCGATGAAAACACCACTTTTCCCCTTACTCAATAATTGGTTAATGGATGATATTCCTTTGCCATTTTTTGCGCTGGTAACTATAATATCCACTCCTTGTGCTATATATTCTGCCTGGGATTTTACCAATTCGGCATCTTCATTTAAATCTGCTTTGTTCAAAAGAACAACCGGTGTTGCACCGCTTTCCCAGGCAATTGTCATATATCGTTCTAAGAGCCGATCTGAATAGTTTCTGCCGCCGTCTAATCCTAAAACGACAAACACAAAATCAATATTTGCCGCCAAAACCTGTTCAGTGGTCTTTTTCCCGGCAACTTTTCTACTGATTTTAGTTTTCCGGTCAATTAATTCTTCAATAATGACCAGGTTGTCGTACTGATTTACCCGGACCATATCGCCGACACAGGGAAATTGACTATTATCCTCTATTTTATATAACAAACTTCCTTTTAATTGAGCCGGAAAGAGTGTATCATTAATTTTTACTTTAAATAAGTCCTGCTGTTTTTCAACAACAGGACATTTTATTTTATTTTCTTTATTCATTTTCTTTTCCTTTTTCCAAACTGAATTTGTGCAATGTTGAGATGATATTTTTTGATGGAAAGGGTAATGATACCAAAGGTTCCGTTGCTATTGTCAACAATAGTAATTCATTATCATCATAAGCGATTCTATTGATTTTAATTGTCTTACATTGATAACATTTGTGTATAATTGACCATTCACCATTTTTTTGTACATGGACGCTGATGGGTTTCATAATTCCCCGACAACACGATCGTCTATCTCCGGGAATGATATCAACATGGCAACTACATAAACAATGTGGACAATGATTTCGATGTTGACCGCCATATTTAAGTGGAGTGACTGCCTTTCCACAAGATTTGCAAATAAAAGATTCTTGTGGATTCGTATGTATAATTTTATTTCTCGTCATTTTTGATCCTTTTTATTCCTTTTTGAATGATTACTGTTTAGACTATTCTAAACAATCTCACTCAATTTATTCCTGCCAATGCTCCGGCTTGTTCATTTCATCGCAGCAAAGCAGTTTGCCTTTTTCAATTGGATATTTTTCATCTTTAAGTGAGAGAAACATCCAGGCATCTTTGACTTTTTCAGGGATTGGATGAATTGTGTGATATCCATATTTTCTGGCATCGGTGATGAAACCGAATTTTGGATAATATTCAATATGACCCAATAGAAAGACCATTTTTGATCCCAGATTCTTTAGGCGTTGCAATCCGGCTTTGATCAATTGTCCGCCAATTCCCTGTTTCTGGTACTCCGGCACTACAGCCAGAGGCGCCAGGAAATGAAATAGTGGTTGCTCGGTGTTCATATTCTCAATATAGCCGCGGGAAAATAAAATATGCCCGACCGGTTTTTGTTGGTGAAATGCCAATAATGAAACGATGGGTTCTGCAGTTTCGTCATCTAAAATACCGGCGGTTAATTCGGCTTCGCTCTCTCTGCCAAAAGCGCGCTTTTCAATATCAATTATATTGTCAAAATCCTGTTTGTTGGCAGGGCGAATAATAAGTTGATTTAAATTCACGGTAAAAACTCCTTAAAAGTTATCAAATAATTTAAACTGAAAATTATCAGTCATTAATATTATATAGAGAAAGAGAATAATAGATATCAGTAAAAACAGAGGAATAAATTTCTGTTTTGATATCTAAGCAGTAGAGGTGACAGGAAAAAAAGCGCGGAGAATTATTCCGTTTTTAGTCCTGTCTATTTTACCGTGGTCAGTATAGTATTAGTTTTCTTCATCAGCTGCAAATTTAAAAGGGTGTTAAAAATATTAAAAGAAATATTTTGCACATTGATAAAAAACCAATTTGTTTGATATCAAAACAATAGATAACTTCACACCATGAAACATGAGATGGATATAAAGAATTTTTACCGCGTGTCCGATAATGATAAAACCGTTTATATCGATATTTCCATTGATTTTTATCGGGAAATCTATAATGTCTGGGATTTTTCTCCACTGATCAACCGTGATCTGGATGATGATTTGTTTGAATATTTAGAAGCTTGTGTGCTGGAAATCCCCAAAAAATATAAGATTGTCATCGTCTTTCATATTCCGGAATCAATTGTGGACCAGGAAAAAGAGGAAAAAAGCATTCAGGGTTACTATAATTTTTTCCGCTATCGTCTCAGAAAATTGACCAAGAAGAAAAGTGCGTCCAATCGACAAA
>CAYTLS010000200.1:0-5200 GCA_964438745.1 uncultured bacterium | reverse complement strand
ATAATATTTGTCTTTTGATTGAGAATATAATATGTAAACTGTAAAAGCCATTAGTTGGGGTGAGTCCCGATTCGGGATGAACCTTCTGACTTTCCCGATTCGATCGGGACGCGCTAACCGGACTGAATCAGAAATTCAATATATTTTCTGCTTTTCATCTTTTTAATTTTGGATTCCATTTTCACCGCCTGGGAGCGACTAGTAAAAGACTTTGTGTAGACTATTTTCCATGGAATACCAGATCGGGTTGATTTGGACTGACGCGAATTATGTTCATGAAACCGTCGTTGCAAATCGTTGGTTTGACCAATATAATATTTGTCTTTTGATTGAGAATATAATATGTAAACTGTAAAAGCCATTAGTCGGGGTGAGAGGATTTGAACCTCCGACTTCTTCGTCCCGAACGAAGCGCGCTAACCGGACTGCGCTACACCCCGATAATAAAAAGCAGGGTAATTTATGAGGAAAATTTATAAAAGACAACAAAATTTCTTGATTAAAAGCTTTGGTTAAAAGGACGCAAAAAGAGAAATTACTGAAAATACCAAACAAGAGGAATTAATGAAATTAATAACCGATTTACATATACATTCTCATTATTCGCTGGCAACCAGTAAACAGTTAGCCCCGGAATATCTGGATTTATGGGGTAAGATGAAGGGATTACAGGTAATTGCCACCGGAGATTTTACACATCCCGGCTGGATTGAGGAATTACGAAAAAAAATCGAACCGGCAGAAGAAGGATTATTCAAACTGAAAAAGGAATATGAAATTGAACCGGCTATTCATCGGTTTAGATCAGCGCAATACTTCACTCGGTTTATTCTCAGTGCGGAAATTAGCAGCATTTACAAAAAAAATGGAAAAGTCAGGAAAATTCATAGTGTCGTCCTGGCGCCGGATTTTGAAACTATCCATAAGATCCAGCAGAAACTAATCAATATTGGCGGAAATATTACTTCCGATGGACGGCCAATCCTGGGACTGGATGCCAAGGACCTATTGGAACTCTGCCTGGATGCTTCGGAAAATATATTCTTTATTCCCGCCCATATCTGGACACCCTGGTTTTCGGTACTGGGTGCAAAATCAGGGTTTGATTCTATAGAGGAATGCTTTGAGGAATTGACCCCTCACATCAGTGCCATCGAAACCGGTCTATCGACAAATGCGCCGATGAACTGGATGTGTTCTTTTCTGGATAAGTATACCTTACTTTCAAATTCCGACGCTCATTCACCGGAAAAATTAGGCCGAAATGCCAATATTATGGATTGTGATTTATCCTATGACGGTATTATTCAAGCAATTACTGATAAGAATAGCAATCAGTTTCTCGGTACAATCGATATGTATCCCCAGGAAGGGAAATACCATTATGATGGTCACCGCAAATGTGGTGTCCGTTACGATCCGGTGGAAACACTACAGCATCACGGATTGTGTGAAAAATGCGGACGTAAGATTACAGTAGGGGTGATGAATCGAATTGTTCAGTTGTCCGACCGGGAAAATTTACAGGAGCGTCCCAACCGTAAGCCTTTTTATTCCATCGTTCCATTAAAAGAACTATTATCAGAGATTACCGGTGTTGGGCCCAATACTAAAACTGTCGCTAAAAAATATAACGAAATACTAACGAGTACGGGTTCTGAACTGGATATATTATTGAATATTCCGGTGAATAGTATTAGAAAAAAATGTGGAAATCTATTCGCCGAAGCAATACGCCGAATGCGCTCAAAAGAGGTCATTATCAAAGAAGGGTTTGACGGCGAATATGGTAGGGTAAAGGTTTTTCAGGAAAGTGAACTAAAACAAGACCGAAATGCACCAAAATTATTTTCTGACGGTGTTAGAGAAGAAAAGCCGGTTTACAAGAGCAAAAATCTACTGAATTTTTCATTGGAAAAATTCCATGAATTGAGTAAAAGAACCCCTATAAATAGAGTTCAGGAATCAAAAGTCACTTTGTCCGGATTAAACTCCGAACAACAGCAAGCAGTGGCGGAGATCAACAGGAGTTGTTTGGTATTAGCGGGGCCCGGAACGGGAAAAACCCGAACGCTTGTCAATAAAATAGAACATTTGATTAAAAACAAATTATATCGTGGTGAAGAAATACTGGCGATAACATTCACCAACAAAGCAGCTACAGAAATGAAAGACCGGTTGGATAAAACGATCAAGAATACCAGCAATGGACCAGCCATAATGACCTTTCACAAATTAGGACTGGTTTTAATTCGTGATAACCCGGCATTATTTGGATACTCTGTCAATTTTACGGTAATCGATGAACAAGAACAATTGGTTATTATGAAAAAATTTATTGGCGTTGAAAAAAGAAAAGCCAAAACATATCAAAAGCATATATCATTGTTTAAACAAAATAACAGATCACTTAATGATGATGAAGAAAAAGTATTCCGGGAATATCAGAAATATTTAGAGAAATCAAATATGCTTGATATTGATGATCTGGTATTTCAAGTAACCCAAAAATTGCGGTCTGACAAAGAATTTCAACGCGTTTTACAGCACAAATACCGCTATATCTTGGTGGATGAGTTCCAGGATATTAACCAAAGTCAATTCGATCTGATCCGGACAATCTCAACCGGGGACAATTTGTTTGCCATTGGTGATGTGAACCAGTCAATATATGGATTTCGTGGCGCCAATGCAGGCTTTATCAAAAATTTTGCAAAATATTTTGCCAATGCAACGGTCATTAATTTCCAAACCAGTTACCGCTGCAGCACAAATATTCTGGCGGCATCCGCCGATGTTATTCAGGAAAATCCCCTGAAAGGATTGCAAAAGGGAGTAAAAATCCGTATTCATCAAGCGGCAACAGAACACAGTGAAGCTGAATATATAGCCCGTAAAATTGAGAGTCTGGCAGGCGGCTTTCGGTTTTTCTCTATTGACAGCGATGTAACTGATGGATATGAAGATGGTCATGAAACCAGTTTGAGTGACATAGTTGTCTTATGCCGTACAAAAGCCATAATGCCGGCATTAACGAAAGCATTTATACATCATGCGATTCCTTATGAAATAATTGACAATCAGCCTTTTTATAAGGAAAAGCCGGTATCACAAATATTAGATATTTACAAAGTGTTAAATAATAGCAACTACGGACAATTAAAGGACATTAATGCTGAGCTTATTAACAGGATCAATATTTCAAATACTTCCGAACAGGTTATAACTGATATTGTGCACGCGCTACCGGACACTGATACTAAAAATAAAGATGTAAAACGACTGATGGAAATGGCGAAAAAATATCCCAATCATGATGATTTTATGCAAAATATTGTGCTGGGAATCAATGAAGATTTTTATTCTTATAAAATAAATAATGTTAGAATAATGACATTACATGCTTCCAAAGGATTGGAATTTGAGCATGTATTTATAGCTGGTTGTGAAGATAAACTATTGCCCTTTTCTCTTTATAAAAATATGCAGGGGGATTATGATGAAGAGCGCCGATTATTTTATGTTGGTATGACCCGAAGTAAAAAATATCTCTACCTGACACATGCAAAAAAACGTAAGATACGTGGTGTGTCATACCAAATGTCACCTAGTCCTTTTTTGGAGGTGATCAAAAGAGAATTATTAAAAGAAGATTAAAATGAGTATACGAAAAAGAGAGCAATCGATAATCAATTATCCTTATTCTAAATTTCTTCTCAAAAATTCCGGGGTGTAAAGGGTTGGCGATTGCCGGAACGATAGATTATCTGAGGGCTTGCTGATATCAGTGGTTGGTGTTAGAATTATTTTTTTGAATTTCTCAAGGGGTAATTGATGTCCTAAATAACAGTATTTTTTCGCCACCTGTTTCAGTTGCTGGACATTTCCCGGCCAGTTGTAATCAGTGAGAAAGTTAGTAACCGCGGTTGTTACTTTTGGGACTTCCTGATTAAGTTCATTACTGAATTCGGTAATGAAATGATCGAATAAATACAAGATATCTTCACGTCTTTGACTTAAAGGGGTGATTATAATTTGCGTATCACATATTAATCTTGACAAAGAGGGTAACAGCAAAAATTCATCAATAGCGGTTTGGCATTTGAATGTACTGGTAGCGACAAATTGTATAGTCTTGTTAACGGTTTCACCTGTAATTAAATTTTTAATTCTTTGTGCCAATCGCGACTGTGTTTGCAAATTTAACCGGGTTATATGATCGAGATAAATGATGCCTTTAAATTTTGGATTCAGATAGTCGGTATAATACTTTGCGCCATTATGGGTTTCAAACAAAAGGGTCTCAATATCCTTTTCAGAAAATTTTTGGCAATTGATATATAAATAATTTTTTTCTTCAATGGGGCTGTTATTAAAAATATAATCGACAAACCGGGATTTACCGGAGCCTGCCGGACCGGAGATGTAAATATTTTTTTTCTCGATAGCACATTTTCCAGCCTTTTTGATCTGATTTTTTAGAAAATTATTGCTGGAGGTGGGAATGAATTGTTTTCGGGCTTTTCTTCGTGAAAGAATTTGTTTATTAATGTCCTTTATTTTCATCTGCATATTTAGATTGCAGAGCATTTCATTGGATTTTAAAATGATGTCCACATCATTAAAATCTGATGTTAAATAACAATCAATATTATAAAGATCGAAATTAATTCTATTCAATGAACTGATGAGTATGACTTTTGTCGCTTTCTTTTTAGGACATATCTGTGAAATGGCTTCCAATTCCACCTTTGATTCTATATTAATGATGACCAGATGGTAATTGTTTAACAAGTCCTCTTTTGCAACAGATTGAAAATTTTCAATTGGAGTAATATTAAACTTCAAAGGGATCAGGTTCTCAAATATTTTTTGTCGCAGTTCTTTGCTTCTGGAGGCTACTAATACTTTAGGTATCAAGTCCATGATAAAAAAGCCTATTCATTTTGATATTAAATTGATCGTGCACATTTATTTTTTTTCTGTAATGCCTAAATATTATAAGTATTATAAGAGCTAAATATTTAAAAGTCAAACAAATTAATTGTTCTGTGATAAAAAAGATAAATTAATTATCGCAAAATCGCTTTTTTATGATTTTGTCGACCGGAGAAAAAGTGTATCCGTTAACTTTTTTCCTGCCGGAGTGGCCTTAAAAATCTGTTTCTGCGATTTCATATCGATTAAAAAATTTGATATA
>CAYTLS010000199.1:0-5202 GCA_964438745.1 uncultured bacterium | reverse complement strand
GTTATGAATTTAGTATATTTACTGGCGCCATAGCTGAGCAATAATCGCTTAAGCGGCCAGTTAACAACATTAACACCGTTGCAATAACGAGATCCAATAGTCATATCCGTATCATCATGTTGACATCTTTCTAATAGTCTCGGCACATCTTCGGGATTGTGAGACAGGTCCGCGTCCATCTCAAGAATATAGTCATAGTCGTTGCTGAGGGCCCATTTAAATCCTCGGACATACGCTGTACCCAGTCCCAGTTTACCCTCGCGTTCGATGATATGAATATGATCGTTTTTTGCTTTTAGTCCTTTAACAATATCAGCGGTACCATCAGGGCTGTTATCATCGACAATAAGAAGATCGACAGGGAATCCATCCAGTTTGCCGATGACTTTTTGGATATTTTCTTTTTCATTGTAGGTGGGAATGATTACCAGGGCCTTATTCATCTGCTTCTCCTGTTCGCTTAATCAATAATAATGAATCTTTGAGATTGAAGGTATTGATTTCAAGTTCTGTTTCTATTTTATCTGATTTTAGACCGGCCTTATATGGTCGGGGCGCCTTTTGTTTCAATGACCGTGTTGTTGTTTTATTTATTAATCGATTATCCAGATCAAAGGTATCAGCAATTTGTAAGGCAAATTCAAACCGGTTGACATAATCTTTACCGCCGTAATGATATATCCCATGGGCATCTTGCTCAATTATTTTTTCAATGGCATAAGCCATATGATTGACAAAAGTGGGATTGCCGAATTGATCATTTACAACAGATATTTTTTCATTGTTTTTCAGATTGTTGTAAACCCAGCTTACAAAGCTGGCCTTTTCTGTAAGGTCTTCGCTAAAAATAACATTGGTGCGAAGCACTGTCCAGTTGATATTGGATTCTACAAGGGCAAATTCAGCTTCCAGTTTGGTTTTACCGTAATGGTTGATCGGGTTCGTTTTATCCGTTTCCGAATAGGGACCGGATGTCCCGTCGAAAACATAATCGGTTGAAATCTGGATAAGATGAGAATTGGATGTTTGACAAAGATTGATCAGGTTTTCAACACCGCCAACATTGATTGTCCGGGCTTTTTCCGGTTCGGTTTCACAGGCGTCTACATTTGTCAGAGAGGCACAATTGATGATCATCAGTGGTTCAATTTTCTTAACCAGAAAATTCAATTTTTTGGGGTCTGTAATATCAGCCTGAAAATAACGAATATCCATCTCTTTTTCCAAATTGGGGTGGATATCCAATCCAGTTACCTGATAATTACTAGACAGTCGGGCAGCTAAAACACTCCCCAGCATTCCGTTAACGCCGGTAATTAATATATTCATATATTACAGTTTACTTCCTTTTTTATGAAATTCCACCAACTTTTCTTTGATGGTGTCGTCTTGCAGCGCAATTATTTTAGCGGTGTAGACTATTGCGTTGATTACACCGGCTTTTCCTATTGACATAGTAGCAACCGGAATTCCTTTTGGCATTTGCACAATCGAATATAATGCATCAACCCCGCCCAATGGTGAAGCATCCAGAGGTACACCGATAACCGGTATTTGGGTCATAGCAGCGACAACTCCCGGTAAATGAGCAGCCATTCCGGCGCAGGCAACAATCGTTTTTATGGTGCCTTCATTTTCGATATCTTTTATATATTGTTGTAATTCTTCGTGCTGACGATGGGCAGATAATACTTTCAGGTCATAAGAAAAATTGAAAAAATCCAGATACTTTTTAGCAGCCTCAATTGTATCCAAATCTGATTTGCTACCAACCAGAATTGCTATTTGTTTCATTTTATCTCCTCAAAAATAATTTAGTTAATTTAAAATTCAATCTATTAAATACCAAATTTTTGTCCAAAGCCAATGCATCCAATTACTTAAAGTAATCAGCAGTATATTGAGTTGAAAAAGTATTGGCCATGAGTTCCAATTCCCGGTAATAATCAGTCAATTTTTCAAAAGAGGGATCATAGATCAGCATATCCAGCAGAAAGGTGCGGTCAGAATGGGAATCATAGAAAGCGTAGGAGAGAAAAGGTCCCCCTTTGGCTAATGCTTTGGATTTCCATAAACCGCTCATCTTCAAAGCATCCCAATGATTTAATCGGGTATAATAGTGACTTAGAAAAGTTGTGTCAGATTTTACATCCCCATAATAGGAACCGACTTCTTCCCGTTTTTCCATCATTCCATTCGGGGTCATAAGTTTGGTATTCATACCCTCTTCCCAGGTAACTGAGAACCAGCGAAAGGGAAATTCCGCGCCAAACCATACAAAATTACTATCGGGCGCATCTTTCAGTTGAATAAATTTCTTTGGGATTCTGACTATCCAGTTATATTTATCATAATAAATTCTGGATAAACCTTTTTTCTCGCGATTATCATAAAAGCGCTCTTTGAGCCGTGCCCGGTAATGTCTGTTGAATTTAGAATAGATCCAACTTTTTCGATCAATGATCGCTTTTTCCAGTTTTTTTATATCAGTGCCGGCTATTAACAGAAATACTTGTTCACGGGCGAAATGATTATCAATGGAAAAGATATTGACGCTGTCTTGTTTAGCTAATTCAAGTTGCCGGGGAGGAAGTATTTTTTCGGCAAGATTGCGCCCTAATCCTTTTTCTGAGAGGTCGGCAATGACAACCAAATTACGATAATGAGCAAAAATCCGAAGCTTATTTATAGAATACCAGTTGATATTAAAAAAGCGTTGGAATTGGGGAGTCCGAATGCCATATTGAGAAAAACAAGTATCAACAGCAGTTTCAAGTTTATTCCAGGCGGAATCTGATGACAACACATAGATGACATCCAGCGCGCCTTTTGGCCGTTCTTTTTGCCGGCTGCATCCCAGCAACAGGAAGATTAACATAAAACTTATAAATAGAATTTTTTTATTCATTTACCCGCTCCTTCTTTAGGTAATAAACAAGGCTGGAAGAATTATTTGTTGATACAAAATAGGTTTTTATCAGCGATTGTAACAGAATGTTAACAAAGGTCAAATTACCGCGTATTCCCGGTTTCTTACTCAATAAATTATTATATAGGATGTCCAGTATCAGGGTATGGGTTCCAATTATTTCCATATTGAAAGGACGAAATAGTTTTGCCATAGTTTGTGGTGAAAAATGATATAAATGCCGTGGTGTATCCAGGGCAACCCAATCTTTCCGGTATAGTTTCGCGTCATGGGATTCAATATTAGGCACGGCGATCACCAAAATGCCGTTATCGGCCAATAATGATTCAATTTTGGCAACGGTTTCCTGAAGATCGTGAACATGTTCGAGAACATGCCACATCGTGATCAAATCAAATTTATCACGGTCATCGGGTATATCATGTATGGACGGGTATACGGATATATTTTTTTGACTGGCAATATCCCGGGCCGGTTCATCAACCTCAACGCCGGTACAGTTCCAACCGTTTTGTTTGAATTTTTCCAAAAATTCCCCGGTTGCGCAGCCAACATCTAAAATTCTGCCAGCTTTGTTTTTATACTTTTTAATTTTATCATACTTAAAGGCAAGGTTAAAATTTCTCAACATAAAATAGATTTTATCTCTGAAACCAGGTTGTTTTTCCTGAGATAAAAAGGGATCATAGCCATCCACGGCATAATATTTTCCAATATGATGAACATCAGGGCGGGGATTCAAATAAATAAAATCACAATTCCGGCATTTGACAATTTGGTAGTCATGCTTACGTGGATTTTCAAATCTGTCAAAGGTTTTAACGTGGGATATTGCATCATTATTATGACATACCGGGCAGTTAATATTTTCCAAAGCGTTTTCCATATTTTATATTAATTCTTAGATACGAATGAAAATATAAATAATCAATCGATTAAAAGAAAATCAATCCTGCGTTCTTTTATGGAAACTTCTTTTATTTTTATTTTGACGGTGTCACCCAGCCGGTAGGTTTTGCCATGATCGCGGCCTTTTAAGGTATGATGCTCTTGATTAAAAAGGTAGAAATCATCAGTGAGTGTGCGGACGTGAACAAGTCCTTCCACGAGAAATTCTGAAATTTCAACAAAGAATCCAAATTCCAATACACCGGTGATGATTCCCATATATTCTTCACCGATCTTATCCGCCAGAAACCGAATTTGTTTGATTTTGATAAACTCGCGTTCTGCTTCCAGATATTTTATCTCCTGTTCCGTACAATAGTCGCATATCTTGGGTAGTTGTTTGCTATAGTATTCCGCATCTTGGGTTTTTGGGCCCTCTGCGTATTTTTTCAGAAGCCGGTGTACGATTAAATCTGGATAGCGACGGATAGGCGATGTAAAATGTGTATAGTGTGGGAAGGCCAGACCAAAATGGCTGAGTGGCTGTGTGGAATACTGGGCTTTTGTCATAGATCGCAAGGAAATCTGCTCAATAAAAGTTGCAAAGGGCGTATCCTTAATTTTACTGAGAATTTTTTGCATATCTTTGGGAGTGAATTTTTGTGCGGGTTTGTCAGCCTTGATGCCGAGCTGCTTAAGAATAGCATATAACTGGTCAATTTTTTCATCGGTTGGTGTTTCATGAATTCGATAAATAAAAGGAAGATTTTTGTTTTTATCTTTAGCGGCGATGTGTGTCGCGATGACCTTATTGGCAAGAAGCATAAAATCTTCAATTAATCGGTTTGTGTCTTTGCGTTCAGACCGGGATATTTCTATAGGAAGCCCTTTTTCATCATATTTAAATATCGGTTCCGGTAGGTCAAAATCAATGGATCCTTTGGCCTGTCGCTTTTCCAGAAGTGTCTTATGTAACTGGTTCATCCGCTTTAATTCTTTATAATAGGGACCTTTTTTGGTATCCAGCACCTGTTGCGCTTCTTCATAAGAAAAACGTTTTTTTGATTCGATCAGAGTTTTGCGAATATCATATTCTTTGACTTCTCCATCGGTTGTAATTTTCATGAGCACCGAAAAAGCCAAACGGGGTTCGTTTGGTTTCAGACTGCACAATTCATTGGATATTTTTTCCGGTAACATAGGAATCACCTTGTCGCCTAAATAACAACTCATTGTCCGCTCCTGGGCTATTTTATCCAGGCCTGAGCCTTCCTTGACATAGTGGGAGACATCTGCTATATGAACCCCCAGTTCCATTAAATCATTATCAAGGATCTCCAATGATATAGCGTCATCAAAATCTTTGGCGGTTGCCGGGTCAATAG
>CAYTLS010000198.1:0-5205 GCA_964438745.1 uncultured bacterium | reverse complement strand
TACAATCCACTAAAAAGTCCCTTGATCATAAGGGACTTTTGTGGTTTTGTAACTATATTAAAACTACTGAACCTGATCTGCTATTGGCTTAACCTCAACCTTAACCTAATCCTCAACCTATATCTTAATACATAGGAACTTCCATAGATTATTCATTTATAATAAACAGTTTTATTGTTATATTTAGGCACTTGTTTTTAACGCTTTATAAAAAGGACATTTAATGAAAGGTAAAATACTCTGGGTTGATGATCAGATTGAATTATTGAAAAGCCATGTGCTTTTTCTAAAATCCAAAGGTTATGATGTTAGTACAGCGACCAATGGAAATGATGCTTTGGATTTGGTCAAAAAAAATGATTTTAATATTGTATTGCTTGATGAAATGATGCCTGGAATGGATGGTCTGGAAACCCTGGATAAGATCAAAGAATTCGATGCCAACCTGCCGGCCATTATGATTACTAAAAATGAAGAAGAAAGCCTCATGGAAAAAGCCATTGGCAGTAAAATATCGGATTACTTAACAAAGCCGGTAAATCCCAGCCAGATTTTAATGGCCTGCAAAAAGATCATTGATACCAACCGTATTTCCGGTGAACATGCATCAAAAAATTACATGGAAGAGTTTCATAAGATTAGTAGTCGTTTATATGATGATCTTGAAATAAAAGATTGGTATGATATTTACACAAAACTGTCAAAATGGGACCTTGAGTTTGATGAACATCCTGATCTGGGCTTAAAGGAAACCCTGGAAGATCAGACACGGGATTGCAATATTGAATTTGCTAAATATATTGAGAAACATTACCAGAAATGGCTAAAAGAAGATTCACACCTGAGGCCGATTTTGTCACCGGATCTGATGAAACATTTTGTTACACCGGGTTTGCGGGAAGAAGAGAAAACATTGTTTATTGTTATTGACTGCTTGCGTCTGGATCAGTGGTTCATTATCGAACCATTGCTGGCGGAATTTTTTAATATTGATTTAAATTATTTTCTTTCGATTTTACCTTCTGCTACTCCATATTCCAGAAATGCAATTTTTTCAGGACAATATCCCCTTGAATTGCAGGATAAGTATGACGATATCTGGAATCAGGAAGAAGATGAAAATTCTATGAACCGTTATGAAGAAATTATGTTAAAAGATTATTTCGATCGGGAAGAGATCAAAATCAAAACCGGTTGGGACTATATTAAGATATTGGATTCCAAACAGGGATGGAAAGCCGAGAAAAAAATCAAAACCCTGGTGGATAAAAATTTTCTGGCATTGGTTGTCAATTTTGTTGATATTCTGGCTCATCGTCGCTCGGAATCCGATGTGATCAAGGAAATCGTTCCTGACGAATCCAGCTACCGGGCTATTGTACGTAACTGGTTTAAAAATTCCTGGATTTTTTCAGTGATCAAGCATCTCAAAGATTATGGTTTCAAAATTGTTATTACTTCCGATCACGGCAGCATTCGTGTTAAAAAGCCGGTTAAAGTCAAGGGCGATAAAGAGACGTCTCCCAATATTAGATTCAAATATGGGCGCAACCTGAATACTTCTCCCAAGCACGCAATGGTCATTAAAGACCATGAAAAATATATGTTACCCAATCATGGTGTTAATACTAATTATTTAATTTCCAAAGAAAACTTTTATTTCGTATATCCAACCAATTATCATAAATTTGAAAGCCATTACAGAGACACCTTTCAGCATGGAGGAATATCCATGGAAGAGATAATTTTGCCCTTAATTACACTAACATCAAAGTGAGACTAATTTGGTTCAATTTATCACCAAAAGTGAAACAGAAACAATTATTACCGGCCAAAAAATTGCCCGGATTTTTGGTCCTGGTACTGTTGCGGGTTTTATTGGCGATCTGGCGACAGGAAAGACAACTATTATCAAAGGAATTGCTGAAACACTGGGTATTTCCGGAGATGTTGAAAGCCCGACCTTTACATTAGTCAATGAATATAATGGCAGAATCAAGGTCTATCACATGGACTGCTACCGGGAAACCAATATTGAAGGATGGTTGGAAATAGGTATTGAAGACTATTTTTACAGCAATGCCGTTTCATTAGTGGAATGGGCTGATCGAATTAAGGAATTGTTACCTGACAATGCCATTATCATCAAAATCGAACATGATATGGATCATAGGAACCATCGCCGGTTTACTATTCAATCCATTACTGAAATTGAAAACAAAATTAAAGAAATATTAAAGATAAAAGAATGATAGGTAACCAAACAATTTTAGGGTTAGATACATCTACAGATAATTGTAGTGTTGGATTGATAAAAGATGGCATTGTGGCAGCTGCCCGATCAGAAATTGCTAAATCTGCTCATTCGGAAAAACTGATCATGTTTATCCGGGAAGTACTTGCAGATACCAATACCGAAATTGCCGACCTGACCGCTATCGGTGTTAATATCGGCCCCGGTTCTTTTACCGGACTGCGTATTGGCTTGAGTACAGCCAAAGGATTGGCCTATCCGATTGGAATTCCTATTATTCCGGTGAAGTCCCTGCCGGTCTTGATCCAGGCCAATGATAGAGAGGAAAATTTGATCTATTTTATCAAGTCCCACAAGGACATGGTCTTTTATTCTCTGTTTACAGATCATACTGCTGATCTACCTGCTGTTGAGATTGTCTACGAAAATATTGATGAAATTGTCAATCAGCATCCTGCCGGTGAATTGATTGGTAATTTTGATTTTGTAAATAATTTTGGAGAAAATAATAAAGTACTGTTTCCCACGGGTCAGGCTGTTGCGGAAGTGGTACATAATTATTATCAGGAATTGGGAAAAAGTATTGGGCAGAAAATCGAGCCCTATTATTTGACATCATTTCAGGCCCAAAAATGGGTCCGCAATAAATAAACTTAAAGGTTATTATGGTTGATTGGTTCAAGCGTAAACGAAAAGGAATTTTGGGAGAGAAAAAGAAAGATATTCCCGATGGCCTTTGGATAAAATGTCCTAAATGTTCAGAAATTTTATATAAGAAAGCTATTGAACAAAATTTTTGGAGTTGTCCGAAATGTCGCTATCATTTTCGAATTCCGGCCTATGATTATCTGAATATTTTATTTGACGATTATGAAGAGTTCAATGATGGTTACAGGTCAACAGATCCGCTAGGTTTTTCCGCAAGTAAAAAATATATCACTCAATTGAAAACCGCGCATAAAAAAACCAATATGAACGATGCGATTGTTACTGCCAAAGGAAAAATCAATGGTCATGATCTGACGGCCTGTGTGATGGACTTCCGGTTTATTGGCGGGAGCATGGGATCGGTTGTCGGCGAAAAAATATCGAAGGCAATTGATGTGGCTATGGAAAATAAAACAGCACTGGTGATTGTTTCGTCATCCGGCGGTGCCCGTATGATGGAAGGTATATTGTCGCTCATGCAGATGGCTAAAACCAGTGCGAAATTAGCGCAATTTTCTGAAACAGGCGGACTTTATATATCTGTTATGACTGATCCGACAACCGGCGGAACTACGGCTAGTTATGCTATGCTGGGTGATATTAATATTGCTGAATCCGGCGCCCTAATCGGCTTTGCCGGCGCTCGTGTAATCAAGCAAACTATTGGAGAAGATCTGCCGGAAGGATTTCAGCGTGCGGAGTTTCTGAAAGAGAAAGGGTTTGTGGACAGAGTTGTTGAAAGAACTGATATGAAAGAAGAATTGACAAAAATTTTGGAGTTTTTTGTATGAAAGAAAAACCTTTTATACTGGTAACGAATGATGATGGAATCCAGGCGCCTGGCATTCATGCCCTGGTTATGGAATTACAAAAAATCGCGGATATTTCTGTAGTAGCCCCCCGGTTTGAGCGGAGCGCTGTTGGACATGCCATTACACTATCCGATCCAATTCGCGTAGAAAAATTTCAAAAACTTGATAAGTGGGAGGGACAGGCAGTTTCCGGAACTCCGGCTGACTGTGTGAAAATCGCTATCAATGCGATTCTCGACCGCAAACCCGATCTGGTGGTTTCCGGGATTAACCTCGGCTCAAATACCGGTATTAATGTAATCTATTCGGGAACAGTTTCCGCTGCCACTGAAGGAGCCGTGTCGGGGATCCCTTCTATTGCCATATCACTAACAACCTATACTGATCCTGATTTTTCAACCGCTGCTAAATTTGCCGCTAAAATGGCTATGAATCTCTATAATAATCCGGTTTCTGACCGCACATTACTGAACATCAATGTGCCTAATGTCCCGGAAAAGGAAATTAAAGGTGTGAAAATCGCGCGCCAGGGGATGGCTAATTTTGCGGAGCGGTTTGAACGTCGTGTCGATCCCAAGAATCGCGCATATTACTGGCTTACAGGCGCTAAGGCCAAAATTGAAGAGCCTGATGATGTGGATGATAAATTAATCAAGCAAAATTATATTACGGTGACACCTTTACAATTTAATTTGACCGATTTTACGAAATTGGATAGCATTGAAGAAAGGATTGCGAATTTATAAATGGATAATCTAAGTAAAGTATGGATTGTTGATTTTGGATCACAATACACACAATTAATTGCCCGCAGAGTACGCGAATTTTCAGTTTATTCGGAAATCGTCCTGCCTTCGATCACAGCGGATAAAATCAAAGAAAATAATATTTCCGCTCTGATCTTGTCCGGTGGTCCCGCCAGTGTAAATGATGAAGATGCACCGCAAATCAGCAAAAAAATATATGATCTGGATATTCCTATTCTGGGTATATGTTATGGCCTTCAGTATACGATCCAAAGCTTCGGCGGCAAGGTCCATTCCTCCGACGGCCGTGAATATGGGCGCAGCAAAATTCATTATAAACAGCAGCATCCGCTATTTAAAGATATTGAAGAAAATACAACGGTTTGGATGAGTCATGGTGATCATATTGATTCTATTCCGGAAGAATTCGAAATCATCGCCCTATCGGAAAACAATGTGCCGGCAGCTCTCACTCATAAAACAAAAGATATTTGCGGATTACAATTTCATCCTGAAGTGGTTCATAGTGCAAAGGGGAAGGAAATTTTATCCAATTTTCTTTTTGAAATTGCTAAACTGGAGCAAAATTGGACAGCTGAGCATTTTATCAATGAGGAGACCCGTAAGCTCAAAGAGATCATCGGTAATGATAAAGAGCTAATGGGACTCTCCGGTGGTGTCGATT
>CAYTLS010000197.1:0-5220 GCA_964438745.1 uncultured bacterium | reverse complement strand
CAAAGATTTTATTATCCGTTGGAAAAATTCCTGGGAAAAGCAAAACTTAGATAAGTATATAAGTTTTTACGCGCCATTCTTCAAACATAAAGATATGACGTTGCGTGAATTTTATGCAGACAAAAAAAACGTTTTCAACAAAACCGACCGGATTACCCTTAAAATCGATAAAATACAAATCCTTGATACACTGGATACCTCGGTTTTAGTAAAATTTTTACAACATTATAAAGCCGACAATTATTCTGATTTTGGCCTTAAAAAACTGTTAATCGACACCGAAAACGACTATATGATCTTAAATGAAGTTTGGACAGCAATTGGCGAACCCACCTACTCAAGAACTGTGACCCAACCTGAGACGACAGTCCGGCAAGCACCCCAAACAACTCAATCGTCCCAACCAGCCGGAAACTTTTATACTATACAGATCTTTTCCAGTACAGACTACGACAAAACATTATCAGAAATAGAGCAGATTAAAGCCAAAAATTTAAATGTCTATCTCCAAAAGAAAGAAATAAACACCAAAATTTATTATCGCGTCAGACACGGCAGGTATGCCAGTTTCACAGCCGCAAAATCTGATCTGTTAAAATTATTGAAGCGTTTTCCGCACAGAAAAGACATGTGGATCACTAAATCCAGTGGCTAGTCTACATACTTCGTCTTTTGTGTATCAATATATTTTTTAGTATTTTGAAAAAATAAGTAATGTCCGTTAAATAGGGACTTTGCTTTTTATGCTCGAAGTACCGTCTTTCCGATTCGATAATTTCATCCAAACTTTTTGGCATATCCGCATAATAAGGGGGCAGGAGTCCATTTTTGTAGCGAATTCGTAAAGCCCGCATCTCCGGCGGATAGAGACTAAAATAATGATAACTTAAGGCTCTTGCACCAACCAGTTTCAAATCACCTCTGATATAATTATATAGTTGGGGCAATTCATCCAGCCAGAATTTTCGCAGGAATTTCCCCCATCCGGTAATGCGAAAATCATCTTGATACTTTCCACTTTCCGTCAATTTATTTAAATAATAAATATACTCCTGCAAATATTCAGAATAGGGATACATTGTTCTAAACTTGTACAAATTAAAAACCCTGCCGTTCATTCCTACTCTTTTTAATTTGATGATCAGGCTGCTTGTGGGTGTTTCTTTTAGTGAAGGTAAATCAGATTTTTGACTGACAAAATATAAATAGTCACCGATCTCATGGGTACTGACAATCTTATACCCACAATAATATAGCCTTCCCAAAATTTCCGCCCTGGCAATCACGGTTCTCCGTCCCCTTTTCAATAAATAAAAAATTTTATTCAAAACTGGCGTATAGGGAAATATTCGATAGAACAAGTAATGAAAAACATAAAATAAATGGGCGATAAACTTTGGGTACTTTTTAAAAAACCGGTTTTTATGAATATGAATGGTGCGCACTTTTGATACAAAATACCCACCGGGCACTAATTTCTTATAAATTTCTAAAAAATATTTATTTAATGATGAAAAATCATTGGCCTGGTGCATATTGATCAAAAGATTCAGGGAGTGGGGTTTTATCTCTTCAATGTTAAACAGATGCTCGGTATCATAAGTGACCGTCTGATCTTTTCTGACTGATTTCAATTTGGGTACCGTGGCAATAAAATCAATCAATTCCTGTAAACTTTTGATTGTATTGTTCTTCTTTTTTTTCTCCACAAACCGGGTGAGTGTGTCTATCGTGTACTTTTCATCTTCCATCCAAATATCATCAGACTCATCGATAACCTCGTTGATATTGATGTTTTCTTCCTGCACCAACTCTCGTTTATTTATCTTAAAAACAATGTAATAGATAAAAAGCATTGTGATTTCTGTAATTGTATAGGCGATTAAAAAAGGAATCATTCTCATGTCACGGATAAACTGACTCCCCAACAATACTCTTAAAAAAGCTGTTCCGGCGCCAATTAAAACCGTAGTTTTCCACAGGGGCGAAATAATATGCCAGAAATTATTATAAAAATTTGTGGTGAATTTCTCCGTTAAAAAAGAAGCGCCAAACCACAATCCGGTCATCAATAAAAACGTGATCTGCATAGAAATATCCGCAGTAAATTGATGATAATTCAGCGGATTGATCAGGAAAAAGAAAAATATCCAGAGAAATAAATCAAAAAAGAAATAGAAAAATACTTTTTTGTAATCCTTATGATCCCTTTGCTTATTTTTGGTTGTATCCTCAGTTTTAAGATACAAAATATGAAATTTGATAAAGTCAAAAAGTGACAGCAGTAAAATTGTTCCAAAAATCAACAGCCTGGAAAATCGATACAGATCAAACCATATTATTATAAAGGAAACGAAAAAAACATGATAAATCGAACTCTTAACAACATGAAAAAGCCCTCTGGTATACCCAAACCGGATATGCCATAAATCTTTGAGTGTATACTGAATGATCATTCGGCAGAAATAAATGATCAATAATACTTTGAATGTATAGGGATAATAATAAAAGTCCTGATATTTGTACATGTGGACAATTACATATGAAATGACGACTGTAAGTAGTTCATGGGCTATTCGTTTTAAAATATAACGGGCTTTATTATTCATGTCCTGATTATCATTCATAATAAAATTGTTAAGAATTCTAATAATTGCGATTTTTTCTAGTACTTCCCCAATAGTGAAGTATAATTTATCTATCGCAATACTTTTTAAAAAGTTATATTTTTCAACAAGTCCATTATTTACAGAGAATATGATTCAACTACTAAAAATCACGATTTCTTCTGATGCTCGGCAAAATATTGACTGGCCAGGTATAGGGTTCGTTTTTCATCTTCTGACAGACTGTCATATCCTTGCTGGCTAATTTTATCCAAAATACTATTGACCTGCTCCCGCATGGTTTCATCGGTGTCGTATTTTGAGGAATGATCTGACTTCGGTGGCTTGTCCTTTTCTACTTTACGAATGATCTTGTTAAAAGGATTTTTGATTGAGATATTCGGCAGCCATTGTTTTATTTTATAGTTGAGATAATTTCGTTTCAGGTAGATATACCCCACGACTAATCCACCCAGGTGCGTTAAGTGACTAATTCCCCCGGTGGTTGGCCGAATAGAACTAAAAAATGTAACCAGGCCGATGATCAGCACAAAATATTTGGCTGGTATGGGAAATAGAAAATAGAGGTAAATTCTCCGATCCGGAAACATCATTGCGAAAGCCAGCAACAAGGCGTAAACTGCCCCACTGGCGCCCACTACCGGAACGGTAGAATTCAAACTGAACAGAAAAGTGATCAGGCCGGAGCCAATTCCCGTGATAATAAAAAACCGTAAAAACTCCTTCTTGCCCCAATAGTTTTCCAACTCCATCCCAAACATCCACAGCACAAACATATTCATAAACAGATGCATAAACCCGCCATGAACGAACATGTAGGTGAATAACTGCCAGACAAATCCATTGGACCAAACCGTTTTTGGCACCAGTCCGAAAAACCGGAATACAAAATTATTGATCCCTAAAAGATTGGCAACTAAAAACACACTCAAATTGGCGATTATCAGTACCTTGATCGCTCCTTTAAACAGTTGCGGCCGCATTTGGTATCGGCTATAATTGGTATTATAATAAGACATTTGCTTCCTTGTTATTTAAAATATCTGAGTAATTCCAAACTATTCAATTTTGGATAAAAGTCAAAATACATGCCAGCATAACAGAGTAAAAAGTTAATAATTTTTCCGGTTCCATGAATTTCAATGATTTTTTGAAAAGAATGGCCGGTATTTAAGCCATTTATCGCTCTCAGCCAATTCAATTGTTCACCGGTAATGTTGTCATAATGATGCCCGGCACAATGGGCGCAAACCGGTTGTGGATTACTCTCTTCAAAATAAAAACGTTGCAATTCATGACCACAAAACTGGCAGCGCTCAAAATCAATTTGGTACCCCAGAATTTTTATGGCATGCAGCAGGAATACGATCAGCCCGATATTGGATTCCCTGGAATGCTGGTCTATATACTGCAAAGAATTGATTGTCAATTGAAATAATTTTTGGTTTTCTTCGTTATGATGAACCATTTTGTTGATCAATTCCAAAATTGCCAGGCCATGATAGGCTGCCACAACATTTCGGCTGTCTTTCACAAACCTTTGTATCATATCCACTTTCCCGAGCGTTTGTACTTCCCGGGTCGGTTTGTCATAGTAGATAATAGAAAGATGGGTCAATGGCTCCAGGTACCCCCGGTACTGGCTTTTGATCTGCCGCGACCCTTTGGCTATGATGGAGACACGTCCTTCATCCCGGGTATAAAATTGGCTGATCGTGCTGGAATCACGAAAGTTTACTTTTTTCAGCAGTAATGCTTCTGTTTTAATTAAGCCCATATAACCTACATTATTCATAAAAATATGAACAATGCCCGCTTCGCGCCGATACGTTTCCTGTGGAAACTATCGGGATTAACCTGAATATCATTCTATGAATTTTCCAAATTAGTTTTTTAATATGTATTTGGTAAACTGTTAATTTTATTATCTTTGCTTGGAAAATTTGAAAATTCATGAATAATTCAGGATAAAAATTTAGTCCCGATAAAATTAAATTTCACCGGGACTTTTACATATTTTCGATTTTATTTTAACGATTAATAGGATTTTCCGAAAATCGCAATCTTTTCCGCCGGTTTTCCGGTGTAAAAGCAAGTGCCATTTTCTTCCGGCTGATCAAAGGGAATGACACGGACAGTGGCTTTGGTTTCTTTCTGGATAGCTTCTTCCATTTTCCCATCACCGGCCCAGTATACTTTCACAAAATTTCCATCGTCAATGGCCTGTTTAAAATCATTGTAATTATCGACAGTTTTTGTGTTTTCTTCTCTGAACTTAAGGGCTTTGTCAAACAATTCCTGTTGCATTTGCGGCATCAGGTCCACGATGGTTTTTGTGATCTGGTCCATCTTGACAAAATCCTTTTTGCCGGTATCCCGGCGTGCAATAACAACATGTCCTTTTTGCAGGTCCTTCGGTCCAATTTCAATTCTTGCCGGTACCCCTTGCATTTCATACTGGTTGAATTTCCAGCCTGGAGATTGTGACGGATTATCATCAATTTTGAGGCGAATATCCTCAGCCTTCAGATCAGCCGCGATCTGGTCCACCTTTTCCATAATGGCCACTCTGTCTTCTTCTTTTTTCCAGATG
>CAYTLS010000196.1:0-5225 GCA_964438745.1 uncultured bacterium | reverse complement strand
GGTTTGATTGACATAAAAAGGATCACCCGGCACGAAGATGACCTTGTCCGCCACCGCGAGATCGAACAAGGAAAGAGAAGATACCGCGTCTGGTAAACGAACCCATAAAAACATACCGCCTTCGGGCTTTGACCACTTGACACCCTCCGGCATATATTTTTCCAGGCTTACCAGCATTGCGTCCTTTTTCGGTTTGTAACATTTTTTCGCTTTTTCAATGGTTTTTTTCATCAGGCCTTTTTTGATGTAACTTGCCAGAAGCAATTGGTTAAATGAGGGAGTACACAGATCAACGGATTGTTTGAGGACAACAAATTTATCCACCACATCAGGTTCTGCCACAACCCAGCCCATGCGCATGCCGGGAAAGAGGATTTTTGAAAAGGTTTTTAGCATGATCACATTTTTACCGCCTGAGAGTGTCCAGATACTGGGTTTTGTCTCACCAATATAGCGCAATTCACGATAAGGGGAATCCTCAACAATCGGCACATCGTATTTGTCAGCAATTTCAATCAGTTTTTTACGTCTTTCCAATGACATGGTAATGCCGGATGGATTTTGAAAGTCCGGTATCGTGTAAATAAACCGTGGCTTTTTGTCCATATTTTCAAGTGTCGTTTCCAGTTTATCCATGCGCATTCCCTGATCGTCCATTGGTACGCCGATCATTTTGGCATTATGCCGGCGAAAGGCTTGTAAGGCACCCAGGTAAGTGGGCATTTCAACAATTATTGGTGTTTGGTCATCCAGCATCAGCATAGAGAGCAAATCCAGTCCTTGTTGAGAGGAGGAGACAACACAAACCTCTTCGCAGCTGGCTTTATCGCCAAATTCTTCCATATGCTGGCAAAGGGCTTCCAGCATTTCCGCCTCGCCTTTGGTGGGGCCGTATTGCAATGCCAGGTAACCTTTCGTATCCAGGACTTCAGAGGTAATGTCTGATAATTCTTTTAGTGGAAAAAGTTCCGGGTCAGGCAGGCCGCCGCCAAAGGAAATCAGACCCGGTTTCCGTGTCCATTTTAAAATTTCTCTGATCTCTGACCGTTTAATATTTTTGGATAATTTTGAATAGGAATAACTCATTTTCTTTCTCCCTCAATGACTTTTATAAATTCGTACCTTCTTATGTATTCATATTTTAATGTAATTCTGCTAATTTTACAATGGTTAGAACAATCTATTTAATATATGGCAAAAGTTCAAATAATTTAAAATAAATTTGGTATTGAGATGATTTTACCAAACTATCGTTGGTGTTTAAAAGTGTATCTACTGGTTTATTTTTTGCAATTTAATTGCCGGATCCAGAAGGTTTTTCGGACGCTGCTTTTCAAACCAGTTTCCCCCAAGATATTTTTTGTGTTCAGCGATTGGATTGCTGGAAAATAACTCCAAATGCAGCATACTGGGATTCTTATGTTTGAGTTTTTGAATATATAAGGGGGAGTCCTCATTTATTTTTGAGGAATTCAGGACAAGTCCGACCTGGCCAAGCAGTTGGCCTTCGGTAATTAATTCGCCCTTCTTTACAAAGATCTCTTCCATTTCACCATATTTCCAGAAAGTGCCATCCTGATTTTTAATAATAACGTAGTGGGTAACATTCCAGTAGTGAATGAATTCCGGTGCGGTCATGATGCCGGTGGCGATTACTTTGCCGGATTCAATTGCCATAACGTCGGCCCCTTGTTCGGCATAAAGATCGATACCGCAATGTCGGCGATCTTTGCGATCTTCCCAAAATGAGCCTGGCGTGTTTGTCGTCGGCAGTGTAGATTGTCTGGTTTTTAATGGCCATGTTGGCATAGAAATTTCCTCATTTTTTGCAGAAAAATTATCAAAGTTAAGGTAATTTACAAACATTAAATATTATGACCTTGAAAATTCTTTGGTGAGATGTTTTTTCTTTGTATTTTAACCGTTTGATAAAATAATAGCGGAGAATTGATGAATTTAAAAAATACCGGCCTGGTTTTAGAAGGTGGCGGCTTGAGAGGGGTTTTTACCTCCGGAGTATTACGTTATTTGATGGAAAATGAAATATATTTTCCCTATGTCATCGGCGTCAGTATGGGCGCCTGTAATGCCGCCAATTACCTTTCGAAACAGATTGGTAGAAACAAAAAGGTCAATATAGATTTTGTTAATGACCCCCGTTATCTCAGTTACAAACGGTTGATTTTTAACGGTGAATTATTTGGTATGGATTTCATTTTTGACACTATTCCCAATCAACTGGTACCTTTTGATTATGAGACATTTTATAACAGTGACCAGCAAAACTGGACCGTGGCGACAGATTGCATATCAGGCGAAGCTGTTTATTATGAAAATAAAAAAGTAGACAAGGCTTATCTGAAAATCCTGCAAGCTTCCGCCAGTTTGCCCTTTATCTCCCAACCGGTAAAATATGATGGTAAAATTTTAATGGATGGCGGATTATCGGATTCCATACCTATTAAAAAATCAATTGCACAGGGCAATACCAAAAATGTCGTCATTCTGACCAGGCCCCGAGATTATCGAAAAGAAGCTTCCCATGTTTATCGGCTGGCAAAATTCAGGTATCCAAGATTTAAAGGTCTGCATCAATGTCTAAAAAACCGTTGGAAAGTGTATAATGAAACGCTTGATTTTTTAGAAAAACTTGAAGCGGAAAACAAGGTTTTTGTGCTACGGCCGGAAATGAACCTGGATATAAAAAAGGCTGAACGCAACAAGCAAAGATTGTATAAATGTTATGATATCGGCTACCGGACCATGAAAGATAAAATTGAAGAGTTATTAAATTTTTTGAGTTGATTCGAATTTTTTTAGGGATTTTCCATAGGAAATTTTATATGAAATCTGGCGTAAAAATAATTTTAAACCTAGTGCTTACTTCCTGGCTGCTGGTCAACCTGACTTTGGCGGAAAACCAGATCGATTCTCACGGTGCGATTGTGCGTGGCGATACCACCAGGCCACAGATCAGCCTCGTCTTTACCGGCCATGAATTTGCTGACGGCGGTGAACACATTTTATCGGTTTTGGACCAGCATGAAATCAAAGGCGCTTTTTTCCTGACGGGAAAATTTTATGAGGAGAATGAGAATCTTATAGGGCAATTGAAAAAGTCCGGCCATTATCTGGGTGCGCATTCCTATGACCACCTGCTCTACTGTTCCTGGGAAGATCGTGATTCCACCTTGGTTACAAAAGATCAATTTTTACAGGATTTAGGAAAAAATTATGAAGTAATGGAAAAATTCGAATTGTCCCGAGAAACATCACCCATTTTTTTACCGCCTTATGAATGGTATAACGAGGAGATCGTCCGATGGTGTGAGGAAGCCGGTATTACACTCATAAATATGTCCCATGGCACATTGTCCCATACTGATTATACTTTTCCCTCAATGAAGCGGTATTGGAGTTCAGACACCATTTATCACTCTATTTTTGCTTATGAAAAAAAATCCGACAATGGGTTGAATGGATTCTTGCTGTTAATTCATATCGGCACAAATCCGGAGCGGACTGATAAATTCTATTATAAAATCAATGATTTGATAGAAGAACTACAAGGTGAGGGATATGAATTTATTCCCTTAGAAACTATGCTTTATTAAACAACCCCTGCCATTAATTGTTTATGAAAGAGATTGTCATCAATCTCCAAAATTCAAATTCTTTGAATAACGCAGATTAAATCCCTTTGGTGTTTTGAAATCATTTACCGTGTTCGGTTTTTATAGGGAATCTACTCCTTACCGGATAGGGTTGATAATGGTTAGAATATTTTGTATTGTTATAATAGTATATTTTAAAGGGGGATTAGTATGTTAAGCAACTTTTTTACTCGAAAGGGTGAATTTTCTTATTTATTTTTAATCATGCTGAATTTTTTCTTAATTCTAATATTCTCCTGCTCAAAAGAAAGTAAAAATCCTGTCAAAGAAGAATTTGACGATGTCTTTACAAAATCCTATGACCAGGAGAGAGTTATCCGGGTTGAGTCTGGTTTGAAAGTTGTCGGAAATCAAGTTGTGATACGGTTCAGTGAAGAGGTTGATCCGGAGAGCGCGGAGCTGACCATTATCAACTCAGGTGGTGAATTAGTGGGCCAGATACCGGCGCTGGGGTTGTTTCAGGCTGAATATAATTTTCACAATGAGGAAGAGTTAAATAATAAAATTGATGAATTGTCTGAAATGGATAATATTGAATTGGTTTCATATAATGCCATTGTTGAAAAACGTGATCTATTATCGGTTAAGCCCTATTGTAAAAAGGACTTTGATAATCATGAGTTACCGGAAGACCAGTCTGCGCCATACCGGGAAATTGAATTTTTCCCGGCCATACCATTAATGGGCCATGTCAGGGAAAATATGACTTTAAGTGAGGTGGTGATTGGTATTTTTGACAATAAAATAGAACTAAATTTAACCAGGGAATTCGATAATACTTCTATCAAAGAAAAACATACTTTTCCCGAAGCCAATCTAGCCTATACGAACCACGGGACTAAGGTCGCCGGAGTGATCGCCGCTGATAATGATGACGGCGCTATCAATGGTATTGCTTCCACACTCATTGATGACAAACTCAAAGTTTATGCTTATAACAATAATAATAGTTCATTAATTGGCGATATTGAAATGCTATTTTTAGCCTGTTCCATGGACGAGGTTGATATTATTAATATGAGTTATGGTTTTGGCGGCTTCATAGGGGAATATATGCTTAGAAATTGTGAGCATGAAAGAGGTATCTATGAATGGACGTTTAGAAGCTTTCCGGAAGTGCTATTTGTTTGTGCCGCTGCCAATGAAAAATTTGAAATTACGAAACTCAATGATGCGCCGGCAGGAATACAACTGCCCAATGTGATAACTGTTTCGGGAACAAAATTTGGTGATCCTACGCAAGCCAGTCCCTGGTGTTCATACGGTAGTTTAATTGATATTGCGGCGCCCAATGAAAAACTGGCATTGCTGGATTCAAGCAGTGCTAATACTATCCATATATCACATGGTAATTCCTTTGCTGCGCCAATGGTTGCTGCGACGGCCGGTGTTTTAAAATCCATCAAACCTGATCTTACCCCTGAACAGATAAAAGATTATATTCTGAATTATGCTTCGCCAACAGATGGTTCTGTGGGCGGACGCCGGCTTAACATTCCCATACCGGTGGAACAATTACTAATCGAAATGAACGCTCCGGAAGCGGTCCTG
>CAYTLS010000195.1:0-5230 GCA_964438745.1 uncultured bacterium | reverse complement strand
TTTATTCCTCAGCAATGAAGATGCTTCACCTAAGGAATCCGTATAATACCATTTTTTTTCACTCATGGCGTTCAATTTCTATGGTTATGAGGAGAATGTCAAGGAAAAAATACAAATGATTTCTATCGTGTTATTGTCAGAAAAATATTTCGGTTCCTCGACGTTTTGAGTGCGTAAATCAAAAAAATCTTTGATTTTTTTGGAATTGAGGGTAAATCCGGCGGCAAAATTGATTTTTTTTGATCGCGTTAAAATCGGAATTTTACGATGTTATTCGGTTTTGAGTTCACCGGCAAAAAAGAGTAGCAAAGGTATCAGTGCCATTACCAGAAATATGACCGATGATAGGGTTCCAATCTGCCAAAAAGCAAGTGCCCCATAAACAATCAAAAATATAAACCGCGCCATATTGCCGGCTTTCGGACCACCAACTTTACGACAGACATATCCGGAATAAACAGTCAGGCCTGCAATGAGAAAAGAGGCTATTCTGCTGATCGTAATGAATTGCTGACTATGCAGTACAAGATTACTTACAAATAGAGCAATAAATAAAACTATGGCCGTAATCATAGTTGTCGCGGGAATGACATATTTTTTTTCCACTTTTTTCTCCTTTGGTAATGGAACGTATCTAATGTTTGATAGCTTTTAACAATAATTTATACAATAATCTGTTTTCATTATGTTTAATACGATTATTTTAGAGAAAATACTTTTAAAACTATAGTAATTTTTTGAATTTATAGAAATTTTATTGGTTTATTTTTCAGGGGAGCGTTTAGCTGTCTTTAATAAATCTTGTTTTTGTCGACGAGTAAGACCTTTGATGCGGTATTCTGCTTTTGATGCCTCAGACCGGTTGGCATATTCCCAATATCCGGCCAAATTTACCGGCTGGCGCCCCCGGGTATAGCGGGCACCGGTTCCCTGGTTATGGGCGTCGATCCGGGCAGTCAGATCATTGGTAATACCGGTGTAAAATGTCTCATCGGCACAAGTCAGGATGTAGACTTTCCAGTTTTTTGCAGGCATACAATTCTTAATATTTATATATTTCCATATTTCATGAACCTTTGAAAATTCATGAATAATTCCGGTTAACAAGATACTTATTTAGTTGAAATGAAACCCAGGCAAGCCAGCCAAATACCACCAGTCCAAAAAGTCGTTGGGTTAGCCCGCGAAGATTCATGGGATCCAGCCGCGCGATCATGGACCACAAATAGAGAAACATTAAAAATCCGGCCAGTATCGTTATCCGGTGAAATATCTTGCTATCAATCAGATTATTTTGTTCATAGAGGAATACAAAAGGAGTGAGCATAATAAACAGGCCGATTCCATAAACACCATGCCAGGGAGAACCGATGGGAAATATTGCCCCAAAAATAAATGTAATTCCAAATAGAAATACCAGCATTGAAAATAGTGGGAATTTACAGTGAAAATTCAAAAACAAACCAATTGACAATAAAAAGAGTGAGAGACTGGTAACAATAATTCCAATTTTAAAAAAAAGCACTGTGGTTTGATTGGTATTGACGCCCAATTCACTGGCATGCTGGCCAAAATGGCTATAATCATTAGCGAAAAAACCGGCCAGAATAATAAATCCAAAATAGATAACCGGTAGATATATGGCCTGTTTTATTAGTAAACGTTTCATCAGTGTCCTCCCTTTTTGATTATTACGGGTATAATTTTATCGACGTTAGGTCATGAACATAGATATTCAGGGAACTAAAAACAATCACTATTTTTTTAATTTTTATTGTAAGCAGATGCTGGAATTTTCAGGGTATTTTTATCAGGGAAAAACAACGATCATTGGCGCCGGTCAATCCTGAAAAGTTGATAATATTCGAAGCTCAGAATAGTTGATTTTTAGCATCCACAGTTCGCTTTAAATCAGACGCACGGAGAGAGAATTCCTCCTGCTTGCAACAGCTATTAAACGATCAGGGATGATCGTTCTACAAAAAACTCCGAGGTTTAACAAACCTGAGAGGTTTAGTAAAACTATCAATTCAGATTCTATTGAAAATTGTAGAACAAGTATCTTGCTTGCTTATCAATTTCTCAGGTCAATCCCGATAGTTTCCATAGGGAAAGTATCGGCGTGAAGCGGGCATTGTTCATATTTTTAGAATCATGCCGGTTAAAGATTTAATAAAAAAGGCCGATAATATTATTGTTTTTTGATGGATAAAAGTATAAGGCATGTCGTAAGGTTTGTACTGCTTTATGCAAGGAGGAACCGATGAATGGCGCTAAAAAATCATTAATTGCTCATGGTAATTATACCGGGTTATGGGAATGGGACATTGAAAATAATAAATTAATAATTTCACCCAATAATTATCCACCGGCTGAATATATAGACGATGAAATAGAGTATAAATTTAAAATACTAACTGAGAGAATACATCCCGGCGACCGCCACAAATTCAAACTCCTGCAGCAAAAAGTAAAAAAACAAGAAATAAACAATTTTAATAGTATTGTAAAATATAAACATTATGATAATGCTTACCGGAAAATAAAGTTATACGGCACACTGAGCAAACAAATAAATAACCGCTATTTTGGCACCTTTGAAGATGTTGCAGAATGTATTAAGAATAAAAAAATACAGCACATGAACGCCAATAATTTTTACCAATTCATCGAAAATAATGAAGATATAATTATTGTGTTTGATGAGAGCGGGAAAGTTGTATACGCCAATAATGCTGTTGAAAATAATCTCGGATTTGACAAAGATGAGATGAATAATATTGATTACTCGGTTTTATTTACAAGCAAAATTGGTTTGTCAATTAAAACTATCGCCGAACAAATTAAAAATCACCGCTATAAAAAGTACAGTATGAACCTGGCCGGCAAAAACGGCCGGAAAATTCCTGTTGAAACACGAATCTGGCAGGGAGAATGGGAGGGCAGAAACTGTATTATTACCCAGTCAAAAGACAAACATATTCAAAAACAAACACTAAGAAATTTTGATGTTATCTTTAACTCCAGCCCCGCACTGATAGCAATCCATGAATTACCATCACGAAAGATCATCAAAGTAAACAGATCAATCTTAGATAAAACAGGGTTTAAACAGGAAGAACTGATTGGAAAATTTCCCTGGGAAACAGGGCTGTATCCCAAAATTAACATTCATGATAAGGTTCTTGAAGAATTAAATAAGTATGGCCGAATCAATGGCGTTGAATATAAACTAAAAATAAAATCGGGAAAATTAATTGACCTTCTATTATTTGGTGAAGTTATAGAAATTTTAGATGAAAAATATCTACTGACGATATCAACTGACATTACCAAACAAAAACGAGCCGAAAAAGAAGCCATTCACGCCAATCAATATAAATCGGAATTTTTAGCCCACATGTCCCATGAAATCCGTACGCCGATCAATGGCGTGATCGGCATGTCAAATTTGATGATGAACACCACTCTTGATCCCAAGCAGCAAAATTTTGTAGAAATTTTAAAAACAAGTGGTGAAACACTGTTGACGCTGGTCAATGACATCCTGGATCTCTCAAAAGTGGAAGCCGGAAAACTGGAATTGGATGAGATTGATTTTGATCTGCATCATCTCTTAAGGGACTTTAGTAAATCCATGGCCGTCAAGGCCGATGAAAAGGAACTTGATTTTTTCATCTATAGTGATTCGTCAATACCCGCCCAAATTAAAGGTGATCCCGGCCGGATCCGTCAGGTCTTGGTTAATCTTGCAGGAAATGCAATAAAGTTTACAGATAGCGGGGAAGTTAAAGTTTTTGTCTCCATTGCAAAAGAACTGGAAGATAAATGGATTTTAGACTTTCGGGTCACCGATACCGGCATTGGTATTCCTAATGACAAGCAAGATGCCCTGTTTGAAAAATTCAGACAGGTTGATGCCTCCATTAACAGAAAATATGGGGGGACAGGCCTTGGCTTGTCAATTTCTAAACACCTTGTGAAATTAATGAATGGCAATATCAGACTTGAAAGTAAAATTGGCAAAGGAACAACTTTCCGGTTTGAGATCATGGTGAAAAAAAGTATGAAACGGATTGAAGAAATAAAGAATTATAGTATGCGCGGAATAAAAATGATGGTGATCAGTCATAGTGACGGAAATCTTGAAATTATTAAGAAAATCCTGAATGATTGGAACGTTGATTACTATAGGACAAACGATGAGATTGACGGACTGGATAAATTAAATACCGCGGCAAACCGGGGAAACCCCTTTGATATTGTCATGGTCGATCTGCAAAGAGAAGGAATTGAAGAAGAGTTTGGAACACTTATTAAACGAAATAAAAAATTACAGGAAACAAAATTAATTCTCGTCACTAATATATCCTACCGGGGTGATGTGCTGAAATATAAAAAAATCGGATATACCGGATTTTTGACCAAACCCTTAAATGTATTGGATCTTTATGACTGTATTACTGTTTTATTATCCGGAGAAAATCAAAAACAGAGTCGGAAATTGGTGACCCGGCATACAATATCCGAGCAGCGAAAAGCCGGATTGAAACTGCTGATCGTTGAAGACAACAGAATCAATATGTCTGTTGTTGAGTCAATATTAGATCAGTTGGGATATAAATATGAAAAGGCATCCAACGGAAAAATAGCTTTTCAAAAAGTGATCGACAGCCATTATGATCTGATTTTTATGGATATTGAAATGCCGGAAATGAATGGTATCGAAACGACCCTGAAAATCCGTCAATTGGAAAAAAATAATTCGAAAAACGAAACCCCAATTATTGCCATGACGGCCAATGCCATGTCTGGTGATCGGGAAAAATATCTATCCCTGGGTATGGATGACTACATCTCCAAACCGATTGACCAAAAATTATTAATGAATCTATTGGAAAAATGGCTTAATCCTGAAAAAATCCAAAATAAATCATTAATAACAGCAGCCATAAAATTTGATAATCAGGATTTATTTAAAAACCATAATGATATGATCTTCGACTTTAACGGGTTGACGGAACGTGTATTAAACAATAAAGAAATGGCCCGTCAAATATGCCGAACATTTATTGAAACAATTCCAAGAGAGATTGAAAATCTTAGAGAGCTGTTGGAAAACGACAAGTTAGAACACGCTATTCACCTGGCGCACAAAATAAAAGGTGCTGCTGCTAATATTGGCGGAAAGTGCCTGTATAACCGTATTTATTCTATGGAAAAAAGAGGC
>CAYTLS010000194.1:3146-5235 GCA_964438745.1 uncultured bacterium | reverse complement strand
CACCAACTTCACTAGCTAAACCTGATATGCCGTTTCCATTTAAAATTGTAATATCCAAGCCGGCCCTCATTTATTTTTCGAATTAAAAGTAATATAGCCAATTAATCGCCATATCACCCATAAAATTAGCAGGTAGGCGATGATTAGTCCAAGGGTAATCCAGTATCCCGCCAGACTGTTATTGAAATAGACCATGGGCAAATTCAATAAAATGAGAAGCGGAAACCCCATGAAGAGCGCAATACCGCCGCCATAGGCCAGATCTTCGGCGGCTGTGGTTTTAAAATTGGGATCGATCACCCGGATCAGTACCAGGCCGGAATTGATCGTGCCGGTCATTTCTCCGAAAATGCCGATAAATCGTTCAAAGTGGTAATCATCAAAAGCCCGTTTGGCAGTATAGCGAATGATGAAAAAGGTGGTCAGAATGCCGGCCAGGGACATGATCAGTATTTCCAGCCAGTAGGCCCAGACGACCGTGATACTGACGGCACAGATAGAGGCCACAATCAGATAATCTATGAAAGTACCGCTCAGCCGGGTCATCAACCCTTTGTCGATCAGGTAACTCTTTTTCGTTTTGTCCATCAGCTTCCGCACAAAAACCGCGATGATCAGGGCAATTACAAAATGAAAAGACCAGATAGTATCCACGAATTCCGTCAGACCGGCGCTTGCCATCAACCGGGTCACTGTATGAATAAAAAAATAGGTTAGCAAATAGACGCTGCCGATCAAAGCCAGTTGAAAGGCCATGGGTTCGATGGCTTCATTTGAGAGGGTCAGATAACCGGCAATGGGACGATCATTATCTTTGATAATACCGTATCGAACATCTCTGCTTACAGATTCTTTGCCGTCAATGAGTTCTGTTTCACGTTTTTTAATGCCGCGATTGATCAGAATGGCGCCGACAAAATAAGCGGTAAAAAAACCGATCACGGAGAAGGTGATCCCCACCATTCCGCCATTGGTAAAGCCGAATTTTTCCCAACTGTGGCCCATGGTGTAAGCGATACCCGGACCCATACCAAAGGAAAGGGGCAGAATAAAGCCGATGCCGGCAAAGAGATCGGGCTTAATGGTGTAAATGATCAAAAAGGCCAGCAGCAGGCCGACAACTGCCTGGGAAATATAGCAGGTTAATTCAATAAAGCTTTTGCTCACCGGGCCTTTTCCCCATTTGGTTTTAGATTGGCGCAGGCCCAGTACAATGAAGGTTAGCGCGAGCAAATGGTAGACATATTTGCCCAGGCGTTCCCCGTCCATTTCCAAGATGCCCAGCAACTGCGCTCCCAAAATCAGGCCGATGACGCCGCCGATAATATTATTGGGAATTAAATAGCGCTGAAAAATCCTGCCGTAGCGACGAAAGACCGTGCCGATGATCAGAAATAAACTCAGGAAAGTAAAATCTAGCAAGACATCTTTTAAATTAACTGTCAAATCCCAGGGATTCATAACTACTCCTTTCTTTGCTTTGCAATTTATTTAAATGGAATCAAAATGCTAAGAAATTAATTTTCATTAATGAATTTTTTAGGAAATATATATTTTTTTGACTAATTAATAATTATTTAAAATACTGTTAATTAGTTAATTACAGTTCGAATATGAATAGTAACTAAAATTTTAGTTAATTTTTTCAAAAAATATGTTGACAATGCTACCTGCAAGAAATAAATTCTACGCAGTAGTAACTCAAAAATGAACTACAGATCAGGGAATCAACAACCTTTGCTTTATTAATATGATGAGTAAAAACACAAATCAAAAAACTTTCGGGACAGTGATTATCAGTCAGATAACTCATTGTCCCGGTTTTTTGTCCCAACCTTTTCAGACAAACATTCTTGTTTACACCAGTTTTAATTTTATATCAACCCTGTTTGCTATGCTCAACAGGGTTTTTTATATCAATCATTATAAACGAATAGAATCTTCAAGAGGAGCTATATGCGGCAAACAGGCTTAATTGTTATTGTAACAATACTCATTTTTTCAACTTTTCTACTTGCTGGTACAACCGGGAAACTAACTGGTTTGGTAACCGATGCCAATACCGGTGAACCACTGGTTGGATGCAGCA
>CAYTLS010000194.1:0-3136 GCA_964438745.1 uncultured bacterium | reverse complement strand
ACTTATCTGGGGGCAGCGACGGACATGAATGGTCGTTATATCATATTAAATGTTCCGCCTGGAAAACATACTGTCGTTGCGCAGATGATCGGATACCAGAAAAAGCGCGTCGAGCAGGTTGCTATATCGGTTGACAGAACAACCACCATAAATTTTGAATTGGGCACGGAAACATTACAGGGTGAGGAAGTAACCGTTATTGCAACCCGGGATGTGGTCAAAAAAGATGTTACCTCAACCACCGCGACAGTTGATGCCGATAAGATCAGCACATTGCCGGTCACCGATTTAGATGAAATTGTAGAAATGCAGGCCGGAATGGTCGATGGTCACATGCGCGGTGGCCGCTCCGGCGAAGTCCAATATGTGATTGACGGTATGTCGGTGAGCGATGTTTATGATGGTGGTCAGCTGGTAACTGTGGCCAAGGATCAGATCCAGGAAATACAGGTTGTTTCCGGTGCTTTTAATGCTGAATACGGACAGGCAATGTCCGGTATTGTCAATGTTACCACCAAATCCAATTTTCCGGAATGGGGCGGTCAGTTGACTTTATATACAGGGGATTTTTCCTCCTCCCATTCTGATATTTTTATGGGATTGCAAACCATTGACCCCATTGCCACACAAAATTTAAATCTCTCCCTACACGGTCCAATTATAAAGAACAAACTAAGTTTCAGTTTTAATACCCGGCAGGTGAAGTGGGAAGGGCATCTCAATGGCCGCCACCGCTATAATCCCTGGAATATTGTAGGGACAGTTCCTGATGGACAGGGTGGCTTTTATCTTTATTCGCCCGGTGAAGATCCTTTTATTGATAGTCTGGTTGTATATAGTGAACTGGAAGAAGAACAAAGTTTCGACTCCCTTTATACCCATTACCGTGATATTCATGAAAATCCATTGGGAGATGATGAGATCGTCCCCATGCAGTGGAACACAAATGAATATTATCATGGTATGGTCGGATGGAAAATATCCAGTCGAATGGATTTGTCACTCCAGGGATCCTACCGCGATTTTACCTGGCAGGATTATGACCGATCCTACCGCCTGGTACCCGATGGTATCCTCCGTAATAATGAGGAGAGCCTGAATACTATTGCCAAGTTTACGCATTCACTTTCTATGCGAACTTTTTATAATATCGGTTATTCTTTTGCACAGAAAAAATATCATAATTATCATGAAGATGACCTGACTGTTTATCCGGAAGTTGCTGCCGGACGGCTGGATTCCTACAGTTTTATGACCGGAGGAACCAATAACAACAGGTTTAGCAGACGAACCAGTACCCATTTGCTGAAGTTTGATATGACCAGCCAGATCAATGATGTCCATAAAATTAAATTCGGCGCTCAGGCCAGACTTCATGAACTGGAAATGGATTCCTATGAATTACGACCGCCGGCAGAAAAGACCACTATTAATCCGCTACTGGAAGATCCGGTGATGTCCTCCACACAGATCATGGATATTTCTACTATATATAATAGTCATTATCTTCATAATCCGGTTGAATACTCCGCTTATATTCAGGATAAAATCGAGTTGACTGAATTAATTATCAATGCAGGCGTTCGAATTGATTATTTCGATCCTGACGGTAAAGTTGTCACCGATCCTTCGGACCCCAGCATCTACAATCCTATCAAGGAAGAAAATATTAATACACCGCTGGAAGAACGTTTCGATTACTGGTACAAAGATGCCGATACAAAATTACAGGTTTCACCCCGGTTCGGCGCCAGTTTTCCTTTTACAGACAAAGGGATCATTCACGTCAGTTACGGACATTTTTTTCAGATTCCCTCCTTTGAACTGCTGTACAGAAATCCGGAATTTGATCTTGGCAGCGGTACCGGCAATGTCGGGGTGATTGGTAATGCCAACCTTAGAGCCAAAAAAAATGTTAAAGGAGAGATGGGACTGAAACAGGAAGTTTATCCGGGCTTTGTGCTGGATGTAACCGCATATTTTCAGGATATTCGTGACCTGGCGGGAACCCGTAACTCACTGATTGACCTGGCTGGCGGCGCTTCCCACTACAATAAAATCGATAACAGTGATTTTGCCTACGTGAAAGGTCTGGTCTTGACATTGAACTATAGTAACCGGGCCGGATTTTATGGAACGGTTGACTATACCTTTCAGATCGCTGAGGGAACAGCCTCGGATCCTGAAGATGCCAGAAATGCCGCTACCAGCGGAGCCTTGCCCGAAGTCTTTTTGGTACCATTGAACTGGGACCAGCGTCACACAATTAATCTGAATGCCGGTTATGACAGTCAGCAGTGGGGGATTAATGTCGTTGGGAATTACGGCAGTGGATTACCTTATACGCCGATCATGACCAGTGACATCAGTACCACTTTAACCAATAGCCAGATAAAGCCCTATACATTGCGTTTTGATATGAATACGTATTACAATACTGAATTTTTTGGCTATCAGCAAAAGTGGTTTATCCGGGTGCGCAACCTCTTTGACCGCCTGAATGTCAGCCAGGTCTATCCCCGCTCCGGACGAGCGGATTTCACACCGGAACAAGCCCGCGTGGAAGCCCTGGAATTGCTGGAATTGGTCAATACGGTAGAAGAGTGGTTTAACAATGAAACCTATTACCGTGAACCCAGACGTATCGAAGTTGGCTTAACAATATCATTTTAAATAAAAGGATTTTATCTTTATGAAAAAAGATAGTTTTAAACGTGGAAAAATAACAATTGGATTATCAGTGGTCATGCTCCTTTTACTGTCCGGATTACTGCTTGCGGAAAGCGGTCGCGAATACCGGCGCTATGGCATCCATCGTGGTAATCTCGTAAAAACAGTTTTTGGAAACTGGGGCGTAGTCGCGCAGCCGTCTGATAAAGGACCGCGCGCTGCCTGGATTCATGATAATAATGGCTATATCGGCGATGTAAGTCCGATGATTGGCGTGGAAGTCAATTCCACTGATGATGATGGTAATCCGGTTACCTTTCATTCGGTTATTGTCAGCCCGGTCGACCGTCCCACCTTAGGCGGTGATGAGCAGGGGCCTGATGGTAAGCAGTGGGGATTTGAACCGGTTAAGGGATATTATAATTCTGAGATTCCGGAAAACCGGCAACGAATTGCCATGAGCGAT
>CAYTLS010000193.1:0-5245 GCA_964438745.1 uncultured bacterium | reverse complement strand
TCTACTTCAAATAATTTTCTAGCATCTTTACCTGAAGATCCTGATGGAACTGCAGAAAATGACAACAGTCTTCAGGCACCTGACAATGTTTATTCAGATGATGGATCAAATTGGGAAGTATTAAATGCTACTCCCGGGAGTTTAAATGGAAATCAAACAAGCAATGATATTTCTCTCCCTGTCACCCTCTCCTCATTCACAGCCAAATATCACCAGGACAAAGTTCTCATTCAATGGACAACTGAAAGCGAAATAAACAACATGGGTTTTAATCTCTACAAAGGAGTAGGCGAAAAAAGTGAATTCATAAAAATCAATGATGACTTAATACCCGGGGCCGGAAATTCCTCAACGAAAACCGATTATACCTTTACAGACAGTGAAATAGTATCGGGTCACGTGTATTATTATCAATTGGAAAGCATTAGTTATTCCAACAAAAACGAAAAACATGATAAAATATCCATATCAATTCCGGACAACAAAAATATCGCCCTTGAGAATTATAAATTATTCCCAGCATCCCCCAACCCCTGTAACCCGTCCACAACAATTAAAATTTATGTAGCGGATAATAGCACTGTCAATTTAGGCATTTATGATTTAAGGGGAAAATTAGTCCGAACCTTAACCAATGAAAAACTGCAACCGGGCTATCACAGCTATCAATGGTTTGGCAATGATACTGATGGCCAGTTGGTTTCCAATGGGATCTATTTATGCCGAATTACAACCAAAGCAGGATTCAACCAAACGAATAAACTCATTTTGTTAAAATAGGCACAAAAATCAACTTATTTCCTTAATTATCCTTGAATAGCACCGAATATAGTTGTAGTATTATAAAAATGAGATTGTAAAAAGAATGCTAAAAAGTTTAATCACCATTATTGTTTTTGTCTCTTTATTATGGGGACATAATTCCGAATATGTTGACAGCCTGGAAAATCAACTCAGGGAAAGTGAAGGTCCGGAAAAAATTGATAATTTATTATTAATGGCCAATCACTACTATTACCATGACCTCACCAAAAGTATAGAAATCGCCCAAAAAGCCAAATCAATTTCCCGCAATCATGACAATTATAAACTCGGCGAATTATATTTGCTGATGGAACTATGTCATAGCAAAGCAACACGGTTTGACAGCAGCCTGTATTACAGTCAAAAAGCCCTTGCTATTTATAAGGAAAAACAGGACACCAGTGGAATTGCCCAAGCAACGAATTCAATTGGCATCTACTATAATAAAACCAATCAACCGCAGAAAGCCCGCAGATACTTCAAAAAAGTACGTGATCTTGCCCAAGCAAAAGGCATGAATGACGACCTCGGAGCAGCCTATATTAATCTGGGAATTTTAGATTTTCATGACGGCAAATTTTCAGAAGCTCTAAAAAAATACCTGCTGGCACTCAATATTGATCAAAAAGACAGCAATGAATTCAGATTGGTTAATACCTACGTCAATCTCGGTTCCTTATTTTTAACCACCAATAATTATGAAAAATCTTCAGAATATTTTTTTGCTGGAATGGCATTAGCAAAAAAGAATGAAGACAATCATCATTTATGGTATATTTATCACAATCTGGGGTTTTTGTATGAAAAAGAGGAAAACTACCGGAAAGCGATCGAGTATGCTGATAAATCACTCGAAATCGCGGAAATTACTAATGATAATCTAACGAAAGCCTATTCTGTATTATCCAAAATAGAATTTATGATCAAAGCAGACCAGTTTGATGATCTGGACAGTCTTTTCAAATTAGCAGACCAGTATATTGCAAAAATTGATTATCCCGACGCTGATGCCTATAAACTCGGACTAAAACGCGATCTGGCAATAAAAATGAATCATTTCGAAAAAGCTTTAACCTATCATAATCAATCTGTCGCCATATTGGACTCCATCACTTATCCGCCTGATTCAAAAATATCAGATGCGATAAAAAAGGGCAAAATTTTAGCCAATTTAGATTACCCCGAAAAGGCCACCGCATTGCTCAAAGATCTTTCGTCAGAAACTGATGAACTTGGTTTGCTTGATCTCAAAGTTGATGTTTATGAAGCTCTTTATAAAATCTACGAGGATCAGCAGAATATTGAAAAGGCTTATGCCAGCCTGAAGCACTACACAAAATACCAGAATGAAATGTATGCTGAACAAAAAAAATCACATATCGAAGAGTTGGAAATCATTCATAATATCAACAATCAACAACAAGAGACGGAATTACTCAAAAAAGAGAAGGTAATTGTCGAATCAAAACTTCAAACGCAAAAAACCATCATTACAGCATTTATATTTATTTTTCTTCTTATTGCTGTTATCGCTATTATTAATATCATTTCTATCATTAACAAACGGAAAATCACCAAAAAACTGCAAAACCAAAATAAAACTATCCAAAAACAGAAAGAGGAACTGGAAAAAACGATTGCTTCCAAGGATCGCCTCTATGCGATTATTGGCCATGATCTCTACAATGCCCATTCCAATATATCCAGTTTTATCAATGTATTGAACCGGTCAATGGAAAAAATTGACCGCAAATTTCTAACGAAACTAACAAAAGAACTAGAGCAGATTAACAGCAATTCATTAAATCTGCTGGATACCCTAATGGAATGGGGAAGAATACAAACCAAAAAAACAAATTATTCGCCGGTTAGTTTTAATCTTAAGGCGCTGGTTTATAATAATCTGCTTCTCTTTAAGAAAAACATTGAGGAGAAAGTCTTACAAATTGACAATTTTGTTGGCAACCGCACGGAGGTTTATGCCGACAAAAACATGGTTGCCACAGTGTTACGAAATGTCATCTCCAATGCAATTAAATTCACACCGGAACAGGGTACAATAGAAATCAATGATTCCCAGGATGATAAGTATTTATATATCCGTGTAATTGATAATGGCATCGGAATGTCAGCAAGTCTGCAGGAAAAGTTATTTAAAATAGAAGAAACAATATCGACAAAAGGCACCTTCGGGGAAAAGGGACATGGCCTCGGCCTGATTATCTGCAAGGAATTAATCGAACTTCATAACGGGGATATTTTCATAAAAAGCCTTCCCGGAAAAGGCACAACAGTGACAATAAAATTATTAATTCAGCAATCGGATTATTGATCTATTTAAGGTTTTCTTTAGTGCGTACCTTTACAAGATCATAGGCCGGCTCTTCATAGGGATGGGCTTTTAGCAGCGCGTCAGTTACCTGCAAGACTAAATCATCCGCGCAAACCATTTCAACTTTATACTCTTTAACATTTTCTACCTTACCCTGCTCTCCAATTGTCGGATTGCTATTTTTCATGGGCAGAAACTGGCCACTCCCAGCCACTTGCCAGCAACATTTTTCATAATCGCCAATTTTGCCTGCGCCAACAGCAAAAAGCGCTTCTTTTACCGCTTGAAGATTTTCTTCTGGCACATAAAAATTCAATCTGTACATTTTGACTAACCTTTCATATTTTTTTATATTGATAATTGCAATGTATTTTTGAAATTACATCATGCATTTGCTACAACTTATATTTTTTCTACAAATTGTTCAAAATATTCTGTAATTTTAAAGTTAAATATAACTGCTTTTAAGGAGAAATAATGTTACCAAGACAAAATCCGACCGTCACCAATGCATGGAAAAAATTAGAAAACCATTTCAAGAAAATAAAACAAAAACATCTGCGCCAATTGTTTAAAGAAGAAAAAGACAGAGCACTCCGATTTTCAATAAATTTTAATGATATTCACCTTGATTATTCAAAAAATATTATCACCAAAGAAACAATTGATTTACTGGTTGATTTGGCTAAAGATTGCGGTTTGAACCAGGCCATTTCCGAGATGTATGCCGGCAACAAAATCAATGAAACAGAAAATCGTGCGGCATATCATATTGCCCTCCGTAATCTGAATGATAAACCCATGTATGTGGATAATCATAATGTAATGCCGCAGGTCAAAAAGGTACTGGCGCAAATGAAACAGTTTTCAGAATCGGTCATTTCCGGAGAGTGGCAGGGCTACACCGGCCAAGCGATCTCAGATATTGTGAATATCGGTATTGGCGGTTCTGATTTGGGGCCGGTTATGGTCACAGAAGCATTAAAACCCTATAAAATTCCGCATATCAATACCCATTATGTTTCCAATGTTGACGGAACTCATATGGCTGAAACATTAAAAAAAATCAACCCGGAAACGACACTTTTTATTATCGCTTCCAAAACCTTTACGACTCAGGAAACTATGACTAATGCACATACGGCCCGGGATTGGTTTCTCGCCAAAGCATCTGAGGAAAGGCATATTCCAAAACATTTTGTGGCGCTATCAACCAATGAGGAAAAAGTCAGGGAATTTGGTATTGCCCCGGAAAATATGTTCAGATTCTGGGACTGGGTTGGTGGCCGCTACTCCCTCTGGTCAGCAATCGGGCTCTCCATCGCCTGTACAATCGGTTATGAAAATTTTGAAAAGCTACTCAAGGGCGCTCACCAAATGGATGAACATTTTCGCACCATGGATTATAAGCGAAATATGCCGGTTGTTCTTGCGCTTTTGGGTATCTGGTACAATAATTTTTGGGGAGCAGAGTCTCACTGCATATTACCGTATGACCAATATATGCATCGCTTTCCCGCCTACTTTCAGCAGGGTGATATGGAATCCAATGGTAAATATATTGACCGTAATGGCCGCAAAGTTTCCTACCAAACAGGCCCGATCATCTGGGGAGAGCCTGGCACCAATGGCCAACATGCCTTCTATCAATTGATTCACCAGGGAACGAAATTAATTCCCTGCGATTTTATCGCACCGGTGATTTCACATAACGACATTGGCGATCATCATTCAAAATTATTGTCCAATTTCTTTGCCCAGACAGAAGCCTTAATGAATGGCAAAACAGAGAAACAGGTAGTTGAAGAATTACACAGAGAAGGAAAATCAGATCAGGAAATCAAAAAATTGAAAAATTTCCTAGCGAAGTAGAGGAAAATCATCCGATTAACACCATTTTTGGGAGTATTGAAAATATTCAAGACCAACAAACATCGACCCGCAAATTCTTAATTAATACAATAAAGTCGATGAATAATCAAAGCATTAATAATATTGGTTTGATTCAAACAATGCGCGGCGATAAAATAAACTTCGAAGAAGTTAAAAAAGTTACGTTTAAAAACCTCGGTCAGTTGAAAAACAACATTCAATTCAGAGCACTCGCTG
>CAYTLS010000192.1:0-5251 GCA_964438745.1 uncultured bacterium | reverse complement strand
AAATTGAGCAGGATCAAACTCATTTAAAAGCTCTGCTGGACGGTAACAGTTTTAAAATTTCAGCGGCGATGTTCAGCAAAATGCATCGGCTATGTCAAGAAGTGCTGTCAGCATTGGATTTTCATGAAAAGGTTGATTTTTATATTTCCAACAATATGGAAATCAATTGCTACGCCATATATAATGAAAACCATCAAAATCATATTGTTATCATAAATTCACCTATCGTGGAAAAATTTGACGATGATGAAATAAAATTTATACTTGGTCATGAAATCGGCCATTTGATCAGTGAAAACGCAAAACTGAGAAGAATTATCAACTATGTTTACCCTGATTATGCCAACGCGCCATTGATTTTTAAAAATAAAATCGATCTTTGGGAAAAATTGTCGGAATTGACAGCTGACCGGTTTGGTTATATCGCATCACCAAACTTTGAAAAATGCGTCACCAATTTCTTTAAACTTTCTTCCGGCTTAAATCTTGATAAACTGGAGTTTAACAGTAAATCTTATTTGCTGGAAATAGATGCCATTATCAAAAACATGCAGGAAAACCCGGTCAACATTGTCACCTCCCATCCAATCAATCCGATTCGCATAAAAGCCCTGGACTTATTCAGAAATTCCCGGTTATATAAAAATATTGACAATCCCGACGTTGAAAAAGATGAAACATTAAGCAATAATATGGTGGAATATCTGAGTCTATTGATCCAGGCGGGATCGTCCGGTTTGGATTATTACCGGAAAAACTTTTTGGCAGCCGGTGGACTGATTATCGCCAGTGCGGATCAGCGCATTGATGACATCGAGTCCAATAAAATAATTACAACACTGGCGGGTTATACTGTTTTCTCAAAGGAATTTTATTATGAAATGTGGAACAGTGAGAAAGATCTTCAGGTGGTTTTTGAGGAAGCCATTAACACGATTTTGTCTGTCAATCCCGGTGAAAGACATATAATGTTTTCTTATCTGGTCGAGCTGGCGATTTCTGACAATGAAATATTTAAGACAGAAACCGATCTGTTATTCATTATCGGAGAGCAGTATTTTAATTTTGAGCGAAAAGAAATCGCGCAGATGATCACCAATGAAATTCGATCAAGGTATGTCCCGAAAATATTGAAATAGAATTGGTTAAAAGAATATTAGCCATCAAAAAATTGTTGTCAGCGCAGTGGTTCCGCCGTGCTGATTGGCGATAATATCATCATATTTATCGGAGATACTGGCGACCACCATCAGAGCGATGGAAAAATCTTCGTAATTCAAATGATCTCCCGCCAGAATTGTATGCTTAAAAACAATAGAATCTTTTTGTAACCCAAAGGCGCCAATCGGAAGTTTATAATTGATATCCAATATCATGCGCATCAATTTTTTATCAACATCAGCATCATTTACAACAAGACTGTTGAATTCGACCCATTCCTTTTGCATAAATTTTTTGCTGTGAACAGTAACGACGGCGCTTCCTTTTCGAATGGTGATATGATCTTTGTCGATTGAATCAATTTTATAGCGATTCTGCTTTTTAAGATACTCGATTATTTTGGTTTTTGTTAGCATGGGTTTCCTCTATTTAATTATCTCAAATTATGTAATTATCACCCTTTCGTCAAGTGTTAATAAATGATAATATTTGAAGGTGAGGTCTGAAATGTGAGAAAAAAGGTTGGAATTAGAATAAACTCAACTGCTGTGGATCTTCCAGTTCCAGCAACTTTTGCTTCGTTGGCAATCCGCCGGCATAACCCACCAGTTTTCCGTCACTGCCGATAATCCGGTGACAGGGCACAATAATAGAAATACAGTTGGCGCCCACAGCAGCTGCCACAGCGCGGACAGCCTCCGGGTAGTGAACCCGATGCGCCAGGGCGCCATAGGTTTCTGTTTTTCCATAGGGAATTTTAAGCAGCCGCTGCCAAACCTCTTTTTGGAAATCTGTCCCAACGAAGCGTAGCGGGATTTCGAAATGCTTGCGATCTCCCTTCGCATATTCTTCAAGTTGTTGCATGGTTTTTGAAATGATTGGGCTCGATGATTCAATATATTCGGCGGCTAAACCTGTTTGAATACGGTTATCAATTTGGCGTCTCATTTTCCTATAATTCCAGTCGCAGAGGCAGAGACTGTCCTTGGTTGCGCCGATGATTAATTCTCCAAAGGGAGATTTGAAATATTGGACATTTATAGTATTCATCAATATACCCCTCAAAATTGTTGACAATCAGAAAAACATAAAATGAAATTATACAATAAATATCCCAAAAATTTTTATAAAAATAAATGTTTATAGGTGATTGGTTTTTGATTTTTGAAGGTTATTTTGATAAAGTATAAGCCTTTGGGAAATCTTTGAATATTGAGATTTTTATTGGTTTTTAATTTTGAGGAGTAAACCTGTTGTCCTCTAAGATTGTAGATTTTTATGGTTTCAATATCCCGGTTGGATTCAAAATTAATAAATGATATTGCGGGGTTGGGATAGGCTTTAAATTTAATTTTTGTGGATATGCCGGTTTTGTTATTATCAATTGCAGTGGTGACATTTTCCTGTAACTTTGGAATATTGATATCCAACCAGTTTATTCTGGTTTCAATCCAATGCTTAAGTTTGGCGATTTCCTGTTCATAGCTTTTCGACCTGGGATCGGATTCCGGTGTCATATATCCTTTATCGATCGGCCATAGGTCAAAATGCCGATCCTTAATCGGATTCACAAGGGTAACCACAGAATCAATGTAAGCATTGATATGGTCAAGACTCAGAATTGTTTGTCTGAGGGTTTGATATCTGTTAATCAATTGATCGGTAAAAGTTTTATCCTGTAACAATCTGACATACCAATAGGGTGGACTCGGATAGGCAGGGTAATGATTATAGGACCAGTTTGAACCATCCTTGACACCGAATTTTCCTTCGGAAATATTTTTCCAGGCCCAATCAAAATCCCAAACCGGGCCGGCGTGCAGCAAGCCACCTTTGCTATCTTTGTCTTTAAAAAACCAACGACTTTTTTTGTAGCCGTCGACATTTCGTGATACTTCACTGATAATGAAATAATCAATAAAGCTATTTACATCTAAATAGCTGCGATATCCTGTGAGAGGATCATCAAAATCATCACTTCTCAGTGTTTCTTCTAATTCTCTGGTGAAGGATTGAATATAATTCCTTTGTTCATCAGCAATATCTCTTGGTTTTGGATAATCATAAACAAAATAGACATTTTTGTCAGGATGATCATAAGCGGTATAATCAGATCTAAAATATTCTTCATCATGATAATAGTCAATTTTGAAAATGTAGCCACCGGTTAAATCATCACCATCGAGTTCATCGGGCTTTAATTTTGAAATATCTATTCTATCATTATCCCGCTTAATTTTTTCTGTGAATAGATACATGCCCCGGTAGGTTTTGTTAACAAACACTTCACACAATTTAGACCGGGGCGCATAATGTCCCATTGAGCGAAATAATTCAAAGGCTAAGGAGTTTCTGACAAAGGCTTTATCATTGTAGTTGGGAATCAATATCCAGTCATTTTCCTTTGGAAAGCCCAACAAAGAAACATTGTTATTTTCACCGGCCTCATCTCGGGTTTCTATTCCATAGGGTTTTTGCGGAAAGGTTGCTGAATAGGAGCCCCTGATTTCAATGCCAATATGACCATTGTAATCATAGGTAGAATCCGTTGGATGGTTTAGCTTGCCACTGGTGTCATAAATAATTTTCAGGTTTGCATCGATTTTGGGTTCATCAGGGATATAATTGTCGTCGGTATCAATCATAAAAATGGGTAATGGAGAGGCTTCAAAATTTTCAAATTCTTCTTCGGAAGAAACCAATTCCGGTAGTATCAAAAAATCAGAACTACCAGTACCGGTGTTGACCCCGTGAATGGCGAGGAAATTTTCTCCGGGGGTTAAATATCTGATATAATTTGAAATATCAATAGTCTCTATTGAAGTGGCTTCATGATTGTGAGTTGCAGCATAATCCCAGGTGGCAAATCTTGAGGAATTCATGATGGCACATTCATGACCATTAAGATAGGCAACAAAGCCGTCATCATATCTGATATTTAATAATAAGACCAGGGATTTTTCTAACTGGTTTTCGGTTAGTTCAAAGGGGATGCGGATATAACATCCTGTGTTTGGATTGTTACCGCCATTATACATATCCCCGGAAACATCTAAGGATATGAAATCTTCATAGCCGCTGGATTTTTCATAACCAACACCACCGGGAAATCCTTCACATATTTGCCAATCGGAATCGTCAAAATTAAGATCAGTTTTCCAATCATCGCCAATATCTTCTTTGGGAATGAATACAAATTTTTTCGCGTCCTGTTCAATCAAAGTGAGTTGTTCTCTGCCAAATGCTAAAGAGATAAAGAAAAAAAGAAGATAGATTTTATAGTTCATATCGCGCCTTAATTGTTATCAATTATGCGGATAATATAAGAAAAATTGTTTTTATTGTTGCACAATATTTAAAAATTTTTAATAAATGGGAGTGACATTTAATTTTATTCGATATGCTTAGAGAATTTGAAGAGTCATAAATAATGCCGGGTTTATGTTATAAGAGGCGGTACTCGCAAAACCTCCTAAAAGGAGCCATACTCGGCCAATTCCAAAATGATATTGTCCGGTCCGAGGAAATAACAGAGTTTTTTGGATCCATTGTAGGATTGCAATTCTGATAATATTTTGACACCGGCTTGTTGTAAATTGTGATAAACCTGTTCGATGTCGGTGACCTCCAGTGCCATGTGCCGAAAACCGATTTGATTGGATTTGGCAATGTTTTTACTCCTGTCACTCTCAGGATGGTGATATTTGATCAGTTCCAGGCGGGTTTGAGCCTCTGGTAAAATCAGCTGAACATAATCTGCGTCTACTGAATTTAGGCCGACAACTCTGTCGATCCATTCACCGGCCAGATGTCCTTTATTATTAATTTTAAAACCCAGCAGATCAACGAAAAAGGCGGTTGATTTTTCCAGATTCGAGACAACGATATTGATATGGTCTATTTTTTTGATCATAGAAAAAAATATGAAATTCATTATGTGATTACAAGGGGGGTGACAAAAAATATTTGACTACTACCCTTGTAGTAATTATATTTATTACAATTGTAGTAATGAATGTTGGAGAGGAGAAAAATATGAATAAAATGTGCTCTCTAATATCAATTTCACAACCCCCTTGTTCCCCCTTAA
>CAYTLS010000191.1:2747-5264 GCA_964438745.1 uncultured bacterium | reverse complement strand
GTGGTTTATAATCATGCTTTTGGCAGCAATACGCTGGCACGCATGTACCTGAATGAAACAACCCATCAGCCGAGTGCAGAAAATCCCTGGTTCAATCCCGTTGCGCCCCATACGGATTATAACTGGGGGTATGACTTTGATCATAACAGTATACACACAAAATATTTTATGGACCGTGCCAATCATTACTGGATCGATGAATTTCATATTGATGGCTACCGGTTCGATTTTACTCGCGGGTTTACCAATAAAAGCGGTGGCAGCGGCGGCTATGATGCCAACCGGATCAGCATTTTAAAACGAATGGCCGATAAAATCTGGGAAAAGGATGGCGACGCTTTTGTAGTGCTTGAACACCTGGTGGATGAGAATTCCGGTGAAATGCAGGAACTGGCCGATTATGGCATGTTGTTATGGGGCAACATGAATCATAGTTACAATGAAGCCTCTATGGGCTATGATTCCGATCTATCCTGGGGCTTCTATGAGACCCGGGGGTGGAATGAACCCAATCTTGTCTCCTATATGGAGAGCCATGATGAAGAGCGACTGATGTATAAAAATCTGGCCTATGGCAATAGTGAGGGTGATTATGATATTCAACATCTTTATACAGCATTGCAACGGCAGAAACTCGTCAATGCCTTCTTCCTGACACTACCCGGCCCTAAAATGATCTGGCAGTTTGGTGAATTGGGCTATGATTACAGTATCGATTATAATGGTCGCACCGGTGTGAAACCGATACGCTGGGATTATTACCAGAATGCCAATCGACGGAATTTGTATGAAACGGTCAAGGCATTGCTGCGATTGCGAAATGAAAATGACATTTTTACCAGTAAACAAACCACGGTTAATCTTGACCTCGATGGATTTATAAAAAAAATTAAATTAACGGGAAATGGTAATGTATTGATTGTTGGTAATTTTGACGTAGAGCCGCGAACCACTACGCTCAATTTTGTGCATGGTGGCAACTGGTATGATTTCTTCTCCGGCGATACCCTGGAAGTTAATGGAAGTATTGAAAAAAACTTACAACCGGGTGAATTTTACATTTATTCCGATGGAAAGTTTTTTACACCGCAATCTGACCTGCTGGTTGGCACTGACAAGCAAGAAATAGTCGCTGAAAAATTTGAATTATTGCCGGCTTATCCCAATCCGTTTAATCCGGAAACCAATATTGCTTTTACGATTCCTGCAGCAGGGGATGTAAGACTCAAAATTTATAACATACTGGGAGAAGTATTATTAAATAATAAATATAAACAGTTGAATTCCGGGTATCACAAAATGCGCTGGAATGCGACATCTTCCGAAGATATTTCCAGTGGTATTTATATCATTCAGATAGAATATAATAATAAAGTGAAAAATAGTCGGGTTCTATTGGTTAAATAGTTTATAATTAATTAAAAAACACTTGATTATTAAGAGGCAAAATCATTGGTTTTGCCTCTTAATTTTTATAAACTAAAACAAGTTTATTTGAAAAATAATACATTTTTTTTCAATTCAGTTGGAATGTAAAAAAATGATTCATAAATTGTCATATCACATTTTTTTGTTGTTTTAAAACTATTAAAAGGAGTGTTTTATGAAAAGATTGTTGGTTGTAATTCTTGTCGTTCTTGTTTCATCTTTGTGTGCACAGGATTTTGGGTTATATCAGGTGGCACCAACAGTGGGTGTGATTTTTCCAGAGGGTGACTGGAATACGGGATTTCAAATTGGCGCCAAAGCCAATGTCGGCTCAGTGATGGAAGACAAAATCGGATTATTCCCGGTAGTGAGTTATTGGTCAACTAAATATGACTATGACGGAATGTATGCCGATAGTGATTTTGAGTTGAAGTTATCCAACATAAAAATTGGCATTGATGCCCACTATGACCTTGGCGAATATGTCGAAAATCTTTATGGGGGTGCGGGACTTGCCATTAATATGGTAAAATCCGAATATCCGAGCGTTAAATATGACGATAACTGGAACTACCGGGTTGTTACGGAATCTGATACAGACAGTGAATTCGGCATCTCATTTTTAGCCGGATATAAACTGGAAGTTTCCGGTAAACCTTTATTTGTTGAAGGCCGGTACGATGTGATCAGTAACCTGAACACACTCGGTTTAAAAGTCGGCATGTTTTTCGACATGAAAAAATAGCAATTAGTTAGTTTGAAAAGGGAGTAGGGGATAAAAACTGCTCCTTTTTTTGAAGGGTAGGTGGGTAATATGAAAAAAAGAATACTTAGCGTAGCAGTGATAATAATGATCACGATTTCTTGCATATTTGCACAAAATTATACACGTTTTAAAAGCAAATCAGGCATGATCGAATACACCATGACCGGGACTATAGAAGGGAAAACAACGTTATACTGGGATGACTATGGGTACAAAACTTTAAATATTCATGATAATAAAACTACTATTATGGGGATGTCCAATGAGAGTAATTATAAAGAATTAACTCTTGTGGGGATGTTAATAGATGAAGTTGAATATAA
>CAYTLS010000191.1:0-2737 GCA_964438745.1 uncultured bacterium | reverse complement strand
TAAGGAAATCTATACCTGGGATGAAGAAAATGATTACATTTCCAAGTCAGAAAACCCCTTTGCTGAGAATTGGGAAACTGAAAATTATGATAAAAAAGATTTTGATGAATTCAATCAAAAAAGTTTGGAATCCCTGGGATATAAAAGAACTGGCGATGAAAAAATACAGGGTAAAAATTGTGAAGTATGGGAAGGTATAGGAAAAATCTGGGTGTGGAAAGACCAGGGCATCAGTATGAAAACTGAACTAAAGGCCATGGGAACCAGCACTTTGATCGAAGTCGCAGATATGAAACTCAACAAAAAAGTGGATAAAAATTTATTCAAATATCCAACAGATAAAAAAATTGTTTTAGAAGATTCTGAGGATTTGGATGATGAAGATATTGATCCGGAAACGATGCAGGACTTATTAAAAGGATTCAATATGCAAAAATCCCAACGTACAAGTCATGTGGGAAGCCCGGATACTGTTGAAAAAACTGATGATGACTTTGAAAAAGAAGTTACCGATGGCGTAAAAGAAGCAGCAAAGGAAGGCGCCAAAGAGGGTGTCAAAGAAGCTGCAAAAGAAGAAGCCAAAGACGCGTCTAAAAATGCGGTTAAGAGTTTAATCAAAGGGTTGTTTGATTGATAAAATATAGCCATAAGACAATTAAAAAAAGCAGGCCGTCAGCCTGCTTTTTTGTTATCTGAAATTGCCGGTTAATAAAGTACACGGAGACTGATAGTACCTTCAATCGCTTTTAACTTCTGAATCACGATTTCATCGTAATTTTGTTTTACATCGGTGATCACATACCCGAGTTTTTCATTGGTCTTTAAAAGTTGGGAATCAATATTAATGTTGCGTTCTGCAAATACACCGGTCAGTTTTCCCATAATTCCCGGAATATTTTTATGAATATGGAGGATTCGATGTCCGTTCCTGATTCGTTGCAATTGTAAATTTGGAAAATTGACACTGGACATGGTACTGCCGGAGCGAATAAAATCATAGAGTTTGCTGGGGACAAATTCCGCGATTTTTTTCTGAGCTTCTTCGGTACTGCCGCCAATATGCGGTGTCAGGATCGTATTTGGCAAATTTTGTAGTATAGTGTGGTAAGCGGATTTTTTTTGTTTGGGTTCCTCGGGGTAAACATCCACTGCGCACCCCCCGATTTTTCCGGATTTCAGATTTTCCGCCAGGGCATCGATATTGACGACGAAACCGCGGCTCAAATTAATAAAAATCGCGCCATCTTTCATTTTTTCAAATTCATCAAAATCGATCAGGTTGCGGTTGGATTCCCGGCCGTCAACATGGATGGTCACCACATCCGACATTTCCAGAATTTCATCCATGGAATGACATTCTTCTGCATTACCGAGGGGCAGTTTATCTTCTATATCGTAAAAATAGACCTTCATGCCTAAAGCTTCCGCCAGCACAGACAATTGTGAGCCGATATTACCGTATCCGATAATACCCAGAGTTTTGCCGCGAACTTCAAAGCTGCGGTGTGCCGATTTATACCATTTGCCTTCATGTAGCAGACGGCTTTTATCAAAAATATTTCGCATCAGGGAAATCATGTTGCCAATAGCTAACTCGACAACTGATCGCGTATTGCTGAAAGGGGCGTTAAATACGGCTATTCCGGTCTGATTACAGGCATCCAGGTCAATCTGATTGGTGCCAATGCAAAATGCACCAATTGCTTTGAGATTATCAGCTGCTTTCAGAACAGTGTCAGTAATTTGCGTTTTGGAACGAATGCCGAGCAGATCAACATCCTGGATTTTTTCAGTCAACTCCTTTTCATCGAGACTGTCTTTTACGGTTTCCATATCGAATTTTTTTTGTTGAAAATATTCTTCTGCTTTTTCGTGAATATTTTCCAGTAGAAGTACTTTCATAATTGCCTCTAATTTTATCGCTGTGGGGTTATAGAATTTTTATATTATTCTCTTTACAAATATCGAGCATTTCCTGCGGCCAGATACTGGCTTGCACTTCGCCGATATGGGCTTTTCGCAGGAAAAACATACACAAACGGGACTGTCCTATACCACCGCCGATGGATTGCGGTAGGGTACCGTCAATTAAGCGTTTGTGAAAGTATTGCTCTGATTTGTATATTTCATCTTTCAATTCCAATTGTTTGAGGAGAGCCGCTTTATTGACCCTGATTCCCATAGAAGAAAGTTCAAAGGCCTGGTTGAGGACCGGATTCCAAACCAGAATATCACCATTCAGTCCTTGTCGGCCCGGTTCGGTTTCCGTAATCCAATCGTCATAATCTGATGCCCTGGCATCGTGGGGCTGTCCATTTTTTAAATTTGCGCCGATGCCGATGACAAAGACAGCACCCTTTTCTTGACAAATGGTATCCTCACGTTCTTTCGGCGTTAAATCCGGATACCTTTCTTCCAGTTCTTCACTGTGGACAAAATAAATATCATGGGGTAGAAAGGGAGCCGGTAATTTTGGATATTTTTTGCACACTTTCTGTTCGGTGGCTACCAATACGGAGTATATCTTTTTGACAATGTATTTCAGAACATCAAGGGTTCTCTCGTTCTCGGCAATGATCCGTTCCCAGTCCCATTGATCAACATAAATAGAATGCAAATTATCAAGAAAGGGTTCATCGGGACGCAGGGCATTCATGTCAGTATATAAGCCTTCACCGGAAATAAATCCATATTCCTGCAAAGCATTGCGCTTCCACTTAGCCAGAGAATGAACTAT
>CAYTLS010000190.1:4415-5271 GCA_964438745.1 uncultured bacterium | reverse complement strand
GCTGGCATAGTATATGGATTATCGGCTTTAAGATGAACTTGGTTGACACTGACTTGCACTTTTCCGGTTCTTGGATCGATGGCATGGGTTGCATTGATCAGGAGATTGTTGAGTACCTGGCTCAGCTGTCCCTCATCGGCCAGCAATGTTGGCAGATTATCATCAATATCCAGTGAATAATCCACCTTTTTCGTTTTCAAGGTTAAACTAATACTTTCGTTGACTAATTTTTTGGGGGAGATTTGCATTTTGTTTACCGAGTGACCTTTAGAAAGCGTGGAAATCTGCGTTGTCAGCTGCTTAGCGCGTTCATTTGCAGTTGCGATTCTATCGAGTCGTTCGGTTAATTTTTCTTTATTATCCATTACCATTTTGGCCAGGGTAATATTGCCATTAATAATAGAGAGAATATTGTTGAAATCATGAGCAATACCGCCGGCCAGCAGTCCTAATGATTCCAATTTGTCCGACTTGATCAATTCCTCTTCCATTTTTCGTATATCGGTGACATCGCGAATGATACAGAGTGTATTTTCCACCTCCTCCAATTGTTCTTTCGGTGTGGAGAGGGTCATTTGAATAAGTCTTGGTTCTCCATCTTCGCGGGTAATTTCCAATTCAAAACTGTTTACTTCACCGCGATGTTCCAGCAGGTGTTTACGCAGGAGGGTGAGGTTTTTTTGGTCTAAAAATTTACGAATATTGATTATCGAACGATCTTCGTCTGAAAGAAACAGAATTTTTTCAGCCGCCGGATTGCGGAGAATGATTTCAAAATTATCATTGACTAGAATAACACCATCTCCCAACGAGTTTAACAGGGTCTGGTATTTTTCTTCACTTTTACGGATCGTTT
>CAYTLS010000190.1:0-4405 GCA_964438745.1 uncultured bacterium | reverse complement strand
TTTTCCGTTCTGTAATATCCCGTTCCGTCGTGGCAATTGCATTGGGATTTTTTCCGCCAAGCACTTTACAGGTCAACCAGACATCCCGGACTTTTCCGTCTTTGGCAATTTTTTGGGTCTCAAAAAAATCCAACTCCCTGCCGGTTTTGGCCTGCTGCATAAAGGCTTTATACTCATTCTGTTTATCTTCAGGGATTATATTGAAAATTGAGGTTGATAATAACCTCTTTTGTTCCCAGCCAAAAATGGTTTCTGCACCTTTGTCCCAGGCAATGATATCACCATTAAAATCATGGATTATAACAGCATCATTTTGATTTTGCAGGAGGGAAGAGTAGTATTTGAGCTTTTGTTTTAGTTCCTGGTTTTCTTTTTCTATTTGTTGACGATCTGAATTTTTATTCATGAAATTATGATTCTCTCGCTTAATTATTAATAATACAATATAATCTATGATACCCAAAGAATTTAATAAAAATTTTAAATAAAAAAAGCCCAATGTTTGTAATTGGGCTTTCATATATAGGGTGATTTTTGCTTATTGATTCATGGATTTTAAAAATTCACGATTATCTTTTGTCCGTTTCATTTTTCCCAGCAGAAATTCCATAGCTTCTACAGGTTTTAATTCACTCAGTAATTTGCGAATGATCCATATTCGGGCCAGTTCTGTCGCTGACAGGAGTAATTCTTCTTTTCGTGTACTGGACGCATTAACATCTATAGCCGGAAAAATTCGGCGATTACTCAGAGTCCTGTCCAGAGCCAGTTCCATATTACCGGTACCTTTGAATTCTTCAAAAATAACATCGTCCATACGACTGCCGGTATCGATCAATGCTGTGGCGATAATTGTCAGACTGCCTCCTTCTTCCACATTTCTGGCGGCGCCGAAAAAGCGTTTGGGTTTGTGCATGGCATTGGCATCAATACCGCCTGATAAAATTTTTCCACTATGAGGAACAACAGCATTGTGAGCGCGTCCAAGGCGGGTAATACTATCGAGAAGGATGACAACATGAAAGCCTAACTCAACCAGACGCTTGGCTTTTTCCAGCACCATGTCAGCCACCTGTACATGTCGTTCCGGCGGTTCATCAAAGGTCGAACTGATGACTTCCGCCTCAACGGAACGTTCCATATCAGTTACTTCTTCCGGGCGCTCATCAATCAGCAATACCAGCAGGATCACTTCCGGGTGATTGGTTGTAATGCTGTTCGCGATTTGCTGAAGCAGAATAGTTTTACCGGTTTTGGGTTGCGCCACGATCAATCCTCTTTGGCCTTTGCCTATGGGACACAGCATGTCCATAATGCGCATGGAATATCCTTTTGCATCGGTTTCCAGCTGAACTCTGCTCTGAGGGTAAAGTGGGGTAAGTTTGTCAAATCTTTTGATGGCTTTGATTTCCTGGGGCGCCATCATGTTGACGGCATCGATTTTCAATAGGGCAAAGTAGCGTTCTTTGTCCTTTGGAGGTCTTACCTGGCCGTAAATTTTATGGCCGGTTCTGAGTCCAAATTTTTTAATCTGCGAGGGCGACACATAGATATCTTCCGGAGAGGCCAGATAACTAAATTCTTCGGATCGTAAAAATCCGAAACCATCAGGCATAACTTCTAAAATTCCGCCGGCAAATATTTTTCCGTTTTTTTCTGCGAGAGCTTTAAGGATTTTATAAATCAGGCTGGGTTTTTTAAATCCCTGCCATTTCTTGATTTCTAATTCCTGTGCAACATCTGAAAGTTCCTTAAGTTTCATATTCTTAAGAGAGGTGATGTCCAACTTCTTGTCCATTTTGTTTTCCTTTGTATTATTATTGATAAATTTTTACACTGCTAAATATATTTTAGGCGAGTATTTTATAAGGAGTTTTCGGCTGTATGTTAAAAACTATCAGTATTTTAGGCGTTTGTCAAATTCTTTTTTTGAAAACTATAAATACTCTTGGCCATATAATGGCTGCCTAGAATTAGTAATGGTGTTTTTCGATCTGAAATTGCCTCATTCAATAGTGTTGTTAAGTTTTTGTTCTGAATGATTTTATTGGATTCGATGTGTGTGTCTAAACTTTTCTGTATTTCGCTAACTTTTTTGGATTCAACGGATTTCATTTCAGTAATATAAACTTTTCCTCTTAATTCTTTTAGTAATTGCCCCAGGGTATCCAGGGTCTTTGTTGCTTTCATGCTGATCAATACGTCTATCTCTATCTGTGGAAAATAGTTCCTAATGGTTTCAATTGTTTTTTTTATGCCAGAGATATTATGAGCTACGTCATAGATAATTACAGGATTTTGGCTAATGAGTTCAAAACGACCCGGATTATTTAGATTGGTTAACCCTGAATTAACGGTTTCTTCGGAAAGAATATTGCCCGGGAAAATTGAAAGCGCGGTCAGGGCTGTTAATAAATTATCAAGCATATGATTGCCGGATAAAGGGTATTTTATATTTTTAAAAAACTGATGAAAAATCTGAAGGCTTAATTTTGAACAGTTCAAATTTAATTCTTTCTCATGAATAATACAAGCCTCGGGTACTGAAAAAAATTCAGAATCTTTTTCTTTTGATATATTTTGTAATATTTTTATTATTTTGCTATCATTTTGCCGTCCAATAACCACTGGTATGCCGGGTTTAATGATACCTCCCTTTTCAAAAGTAATGGAAGCAATAGTATCGCCCAAATATTCTTCATGATCCATACCAATGGCGGTGATGACACTCAGATCTGGGGTCACAGTATTGGTGGCGTCAAACCGGCCGCCGAGACCGACCTCCAGCACGACAACATCTACTGCTTGTTCACAAAAATAATCGAATGCCATGGCGGTGGTGATTTCAAAAAAGGAAGCTTTATTGATGTCCATAAAATCAGTAAACTTCTCAAAAAGCAAAAGCAGATCACGATTCGGGATTTCCTTATCATCGATCTTGATCCGTTCATTGAAACGCAACAGATGGGGCGATGTGTACAGACCTGTTCGATAGCCTGCCGCTGTTAAAATACTTTGCATGATCCGGCAGGTGGAGCCTTTTCCATTGGTGCCGGCAACATGGATAATTGGATAGTTGTTTTCCGGATGGTCAATATGGTCGAGCAATCTGGTGATTCGGCCTAGTCCCGGTTTTATACCCCGTGTCCTGAGGCTAAATAATTTTTCGAGTTTTTGTGTCAGTTGGTTTGACATTATTTTTTGATTTTTTGCATAAAATCCGATTTCCAGAGTCCTAAACAGGTGGAATTAGATAAAAATAATATGAGTCTATCTTTGGCGGCATGTTTTTGAAGGGCTGATTGTAGCTGGCTTAATTCAGTGACAATTGACGTCGGAATATTCTGTTCATTCAGTTCACGGGCTATTTTTTTTGTGTCCAGATCTTTGGCAAATTTTACTGTGGTGGGAATCGGCTGGATGAGTACTACTTTGTCGCTTTTTTTCAATGCTTCAGTAAATTCCTGCTGAAATATATTACTGCGGGCCGTCGCGCTGCGGGGTTCTAAAAATACAATGATCTCTTTCCCCGGATACTTCTGCTTAACGGCATCAATGGTCAGCGAAACGGCGCGGGGATGGTGTGCGAAGTCATCAATGATAATACTGTCATTGTAAATTCCCAGAAATTCCTGACGACGTTTTACCATTTGTAGATTTTTAATGGACTCATTCAGTCGATCCGGATTGTGGCCATCCAAAAGGGCGAAGATCAAAACTGCCGAGAGATTGAGGATATTATGATAGCCGGTAAGATTGGTTTTGAAAAGGTATTTCCGGTCAAGGGTCAGGCTGAATTCTGTACTGTTGATATTGGATGCAAGGATCTCGGGACCGGTTGTCGATTGTGGTCCGTAAAAAATCCAGTCGGCCTTAGAAATTTTCGAATCATTTAATTGCCGGATAGCCGGATATTCATGGTTAGTAATAATTTTCCCGTTGATTTTGGGTAATAATTGGTTGAATTCTTCAATAATATCATCAAGACTATTGAAAATATCAGCATGATCAAATTCCAGAGAGGTCAGTAATAAATGATCGATTGCGTATTTCTGAAATTTTGAGACTTTCTCAAAATAGGCACAATCATATTCATCAGATTCGATAAAGAATTTACCGCTCCCGATTTTGCCGGAATCACGGCCTTCCAGAACACCACCGATAAAGTAGCCGGGATTTTCTCCCAGGTTTTCATAGATCTGGGTAGCCAGCCAGGTGGTCGTCGTTTTTCCGTGAGTGCCGGCGATCCCGACAACTTCCAGGTCTTCCAGCACCAGTGCGCCAAGGGTGGCGGGAAAGGATGCGAATCTTACGCCTGAGTTTTCGATAAGATGAGCATCTTCGGAGTCTTTGCGTACCACATTACCGGTTACCACAAGGTCAAATTGAGTGAGTAATTCCTGTG
>CAYTLS010000189.1:0-5306 GCA_964438745.1 uncultured bacterium | reverse complement strand
CCAGTCCAGTATTTTATCAAAATCTTTTAATACCGATGTCTGATTATTCTCTTCAAGTTCTTTAAAATATGATGTCCCCTTTTTATACTGTATCATTTTTTTTAATTCGATAATATGCTTATCTCTGTTTTCAACATTATTGTCAACTGTGATGTAAGCGCTTGTTACCGGATTAGTTCCTTCTTTGTAGTTAGTAAGTTCTGCAACCATGCTTTTCTCGATCATATTGACCTCCTATTGTTAGTTTTGGACAATAAAAATAGCCTGCAATTCAATTTTAAATTTCAGGCTGATTATATTTTTATTTTTGCTATATATTTTTTTATTAAATTTCGTTTCATATATTCCAAACCACTGTAATATCTATTTAAAGAACTTTGCTGGTTATCGCAATTTTTTTTACTATATTTTAACAATTTTTTTGTGCTTTAGTTCCTGAAAAAAGTGCTGTCACCATGACACGCCGAAAGCCGTAGAGCTCATGTCAAATTTCCTATCTTTACAAACACTTGTTGTACCCTTATTTCGCACAGATTGTGCAAAAAATGATATAGCAATGCGGTGAAGCTTTATTTATGGTAGGGCTAAATAAAAAGTAATGGGTTCCCGTAATAAAATTTTTTTATGTACTGATCTTCTCTGTAATCCAGTTTACCTGACCGCTGGATGAAAGCAAGGCCTCATAGGGGTCCGAAGAATTCTCCCCATCCAGTGTAATATAGAGACATCGGGCGGTTTTCCCGTAGTCCAGGCTTCCCACTTCCCGGTGATACCCAATGGCGTATGCGCCATTAAGACAGGCAAATTTCATGGCAATCTCAGGACGCACATGAAAATCATCAATACACTTGATCAATTCCCGACGCATATTCATATCCTTGACAAGCGATGGAGATTCGGTGCCGAGACAAACATTAATATTATTCTTGAGGAATAATTGAACATCCGGTTGTTTCAGGTTTAATTCGTCGACACTTCTGGGACAAATACATATATTAATTTTCGTTTGAAAATCATTGATCTTTTTGAGTTCATATTCATTAACATGTAACATGTGGACCAGGATGTTATGCTTTGCATAAAAATGATTATTCATAAAATACATAAATGGTGATTCACCCGGTGGTTGAAAACTATAATCATACTCACCCTGGCTCAGCAAGAATTGTTTTAATCTGCCGCCCCCGGTCATTAAATATTCATTCTCTTCCGGAGTCACCGCCATATGCACCCCAATATGTTGCTCTTTGACACTAATCTCCCGCAGCAGCTCAGGACTATTCCGCCAGACAGAATTCAGGGAAAAATGTTGCGTAACATTTTTATTTATGGGCGAATCATTAATGATCTGTCGGTGTTTGTTAAAAATATCTTTGGCTTGATAAGCAATCAAAGAATTCATTTCATGGAAAACCCGGGCAAAAATTGGTTTTTCAGCCAATAATTTTGCAGAGGTTCCATTTTTTGAAAAATCAGCCAGGGCCACAACGCCACCATTCAGACATTTTTCAATATTCAGGTTGATATTCTCCAGTTTTTGTTTATCGCTCTGTCCATCAAACTGGGTCTTTGCCTTTTCTAAAAATTCCAAATAGGAATTGGGCTTGTATTCCAATTCCCCATGTTCCAAATGAGTATGAACATTGACAAAGCCGGGAAAAATGATACTATTGCCAAGATCCACCAGCTCGCCTTTGAATTTATTTGTGATTATATTTTTTTCATCGACGCCTATGATTGTATCATTTTTTACCGCAATTGCACCATTCTCAATGGGATGTTTCGAAATCGGTAGTACCCATTTGGCACTAAATATCACTGTTTCCTGATTCATATATATTCCTTTTACCCTTTTCTTTTGAGCAAAAATTTAAAACAGTCAGAACCCAAAAACAAATGCAATCTATTTTAATAAAAAAACCAATCGGTTTAGTAAATAATATTGTTAACTCTGGCCTCGATTTGCAAAGATTTCGCTAAAGCACCCGGATTTTCTCGTCTAAAAATTGTGATTTAGATCACAGTTTTTGTTTATCATTTTTACTACAAAATCAGCAATCTTATCAAATAATTTTGTTTCAAAAAAAATAAAAATAGCAGAGAAACTTTTTAATGAAATTTTCTAAAAATCAGTTATTCAGCAAATTACACTCTCTAATGTATATTTATATAACATAATACGGGCCATTCCCTTGTAACCCTTTTCCTTCACTTATATCTATTTAACACTATTTTTTTGAAAATAATTATTGAATTTTTATTAACACGACGAGAAGTTAAATTCAAAATATTGGTTTTATTTAACTTACGCACCGCCAAGTTTGAATTTTTCTTTTGCATTTTCAAAATATTGTCAGTAAGATTACTGTTAGAATGGAAACATAGATGAGTAATCTAACTATTTGAAAAATTAATCATTTAATTAAGAAAGACATATTTATGATATCGATAAGAAAATTAATATCTTACTTAGCTTTGTTATGCTTACTGGTGAGCCCGGGAATGGTTGGCAGTTCCAGTAGCATAATCGATTTTAAAGATGCTAAGATTGATGAAAAATATGAACCGCTGGTAGCATTTTTGGAAGAGGCGGGATATCCAAGAGAGGTAACACGGTTCTTGTTCCTGGATGACCGGTTAACATACCACTCAAACCTGGTATTAACAAAAATACCCGATGCGGAAGAATCAAATTTCAACGCCATCAATCGCGATTTTGACATTATCAAATTTCAAACCCGAGAATTTTTGCAAACCTATCAGGAGGATCTGGAAACTGCTGAAAATCGATATGGCGTCAATAAAGAGGCTATTGCAGCCATCATTTATGTCGAAACAAAATTTGGCCATATTACCGGTAAACACAGGATTTTTAATGTGCTGACTTCACTGGCGCTGGCCGATCAGGAATTTGCTTTACAGGAATTGCGACATGAAATCAAAGAAAAGTATGCTGATAAGACTTCTATGAAAATTCAAAATCTCATCTCCTATTATGAACGCTACGCCAGAAAAAAAGCACTGATGGCGAAGTTTGAACTGGCTCATCTGGTAGAGATGTACATTAATCAAAACTACAATGTAATGGAACTCCGCGGTTCCTTTGCCGGTGCTTTTGGGTACTGCCAGTTTATGCCTTCCAGTTTCAATAATTATGCAATTGACGGCGATGGCGATAATCGTATCGATCTTTTTAATTACCATGACGCGATATTCTCAATAGCCAACTACCTCAATGAAAAGGGGTGGTCCAACAGCTATTATGCAAAACGCCGCGCCCTTCTGCGGTATAATTACAGCCGCAAATATGTTGCTGATGTATTTAGTTTTTCAAGTAAGATCAGAAGTCTGGCAAAAGATATCTAACCCTTTTTTTTCAATAAAAAAAGCCACTTATTGATCAATGAGTGGCTTTTTTGTTTATGCTTTATTTTTTTTCTATTCTGTTTGCTGCAATTGGCTTAACAATCTTTTTGCCTGTTCAAGCACTTCCGATGCAATCTGGTCCTGAAAAGCTGCTACCACATTTCTCTCCGGTAGCCTGTTTCGCCAATCATCTAATTTTTTATTGGTTTGCTCAATAATATCCTGTTGCAATTTATCAAATTCCCCACGAATCGAAGAGTAATTGGCCGGATTAATAAATTTTTCTTCTCCTTTTTTAATAAAATTTTCTATATCGCGAAATACCCCGTTTAATTCCGATTCCGCTTCACCATCCAGGCATTCCGGAACTGTTTCGCTGTACACCCAGAGAGGAATAGCGACAGAGCTTGCGGTATGCCCAAGATTACACCAAAAAGTGGTCATTTCCGGCGTTTCTCCGGTTTTGATTCCCTCCACTACCGATGCGGATACAGTAGAATACCGGCAAATGGAATCATAAATATAGATTTTGTCATACTCTTTAAAATTTTCTTCAATAATTGACGGCGGCATTAAGACATCGTCCAGTACACTCGTAATCACCCCCCCGGCAGTTAACCTATTCTGCTGAAATAAGTTATCAAACCATTCTCCCGCTCGCCCATATCTGAAAAGTCCGTATTTTTTTGGCCCTCTTCCTGTCATGGAAAAATTGGCCCGGATTAAGTATTCATCTCTGGCCTGATAGCGATGGTAATAATTATTTCCGGTTTCAAAATAGGCCGCCTTTCCCGCGGCATCAATGACCCCGAAATTACTGGTCACTTTTCGCCCGTCCTGATTGGTCGCTTTTAAAAAGTCCTGGAAATCCTGTAACGTTTTGCAGACTTTTAGAGCCTCTTTCATCAAATAGCCTTCATCATCATATTGGGTCTCGTCAGGGTTTTCACTGATCAGGTCGCGGGATTCTGAATTCATAATGGCAAATCCAAAATTGTTGACACCGGACCAAACCTGCGTCGTATCATTATTGTTAATTATTCCAATAAACTTAACATCACCGTAATCAAAATAATAAACCTCATTTTTATCATGTGATGAATCCCTGTTTTTCCATAATAATGCACGCTTATTGGACGTAAAAAGCCGGTCTGCTAATCCGGTTGTGCAGGGAATAACCGACTGTGTAAGCATCAATACTAATATTAGTCCGTAAAAGGATTTTGATCGGGTCATGGGATTACCTCTCTTGAATTTTTTAAAAGATAATCATTATTACCAATCCATCAAACATCTTTTGAGGGGATAAATATGACTAAAAATATCAAGGGAAGAATAAAAGTCCGGGCTAATTAACTTTGATTGCTATATGCTTTATGAAAGGTTATGAAAATTTCTTCCATAAAATGTTAAACTCCTTCAGAGTTTTAAAATTGTTTGTTACTATTCTGTGGGTAATTCCCCAGCGGGCTGAGCATCGTAATAATGGACTACAACGTCGGTCAACATAATTTGTCAATTGACCCATTATACTCCCTACGATGCTATTTTATTCCACCGAAATCCCGAAGGGATCAAACAACAATAGCCATGGGTGTCAACCCATGGACACAGACCACCAGTAGAAAAGAACTCCGAAGGAGTTCAACAGAAATTTCACTCCCCCTTTGAATAATAGTCCTGTTATGAATTGTAAACAATCCGAAAATTGCACCAACGGTGAAACATAGATTAATATAGGACGAAAGGAAATGAAGCCCTATGTTAAAAACTGACCCAAAAAGAGCTTACCTGAAAGGGAAACAGAGTTAATCCAAATTCAATATAGCCTTTAAATGCGGTAAATTGATGATTAAAATAATACCAAACTATCCCTATAGAATCTCTAATTTTTAAATCGAGTCGCCCGAATGTGGTACTTACTTATTTTGTATCCCAGT